>JALFHA010000298.1 GCA_022776785.1 Clostridiales bacterium
CTCAAGCAGGTTTGGGCGGCAGCCCAATGTTCCCTTATTGTTCAAAAGAAAAAGCAGTTTCAGAGCAGGATGCGAAGCATCCTACGATTGAAACGGGGCTGATTCTGCAAAGCTAGATTTTAGCCGCAAAATAGTATCACTCCATATCGCCGCATCATATCGCTCATATATCGTGAGGGGAGACGCGCTGCGCCTCCCCTCGTCTCCGTCATTCAGACGGCCGCCTCGCCGTCCGCGGTCTGCGTCACGCGCAGGATGTCCGCAGCCTCGCCGGTCCTTGCATCGATGAACACATAGTACTTCGCGCCGCCGAACGTTCCCTCAAAGCCCCAGCACAGCCGCTCACCGTCCGTCTGCGGGATGACGCACAGGCGGCTGCTCTGCACCTCCAGCCTGCCAGAGAGCATCTGACGCGCCCGCTCCCTTGTGATGACCGGCTCAAGGCTGCTGCGCTCGGCATGGTTCGTCAGGTATTGCGAGCACTCCGCGCCGACGACCGTACCGCTGTCCATGCTCACCTGCACCTTGACCTGATCGGGATAGAGCAGCACGCCGTCCTGCACGCTGGCAAAGTTCGCCACCGTCATGCCGTCGTAGCTCTGCACGAAGCAGGGCTCCATCTCGCCAAAGCCCATATCCGCCAGATAGACCTTCGCCCGTGCAAGGCACTCCTCCTCCGAAAGCCGTGTCCCGAAGGCCGCCTGCTCGGGCACCATCCAGAGCAGATGACCGCCGCGCCGCGTCACCTGCACGCTGACGATGCCCTCCTGCCCCTTGGCCGTGAAGCCGTATGCCTCGAATGTGCCGCCGCTGTCCGCCGCGTCCTCCACGCGGTCGGCCGTCGTGCCCGCATAGCGCGCCGCCGCCTGCCGCGCCTGCTCGCGGGTGATCGCCTCGCCCGTCAGTCCCAGAGCAAGGCCCGTGCGCCTGCCGTCGGAGAAGGGGCCGTCATAGATGAGCGACGGGTATTCCACGCCCTCCTGCCCGCCCTGCTCCGGCCAGCTCTGCGTCTGCGCGTCCGCCGTGAGCGCATCCGGCGGCGCATCCATCATCTGCGCACCGGCCTGCGTCAGCTGCTCGTTGAGCACGCGGCAGGCTGTGAGCATCTGCGAAATCTGCGTCTCATCGTCGCTGGTGAGCATCCCGCCGCGCGATGCCTGCGCCGCCAGCGTCATGGCATAGTCGCCGATCTGCCCGGCGAACTTCATCATGCCCCCGGCCTGCTCCGCGCCGATGGGCAGGCGGGCGAGGCCGCTCTCCACATGCTGAGCCAGCAGCGCCGTCTCGCCCAGCAGCGCCACGCTCTGCTCCGCGCCGGAGGCCAGCAGCAGCTTGGCGAGGTTCACCTCGATATCTGCCATGGCAGCCGTCACGTCCGCCATCTCGCGCTGACGCTGCGCCGTCTGCTCCGCGCTGAGCGCCCGGTTGTGCGCGGCCTGCGCCATGTTGATCGCCAGCGACGCGCCAAGCGCCAGCGTCAGCGCGAAGGCCAGCACCATCGGCGCGCCCTGCTTTCCCTCCTGCCTCAATGCCTCTCCCTCCCGCGTCAGACCGCGAAGCTGTGGTCGCCGATGGTCAGGCGCACCTCGCGCGACCAGATCCACGAGGACGTCGCCGTGGACGGATTATAGTAGTAGAGACAGCCGCCCGTCGGGTCCCAGCCGTTGAGCGCATCGCGGGCGGCGCGCCGGCTCTGCTCGTTGGGCGTGAGGTTGATCTGCCCGTCCTTCACCGCGTCGAACGCGCCGGACTGGTAGATGACCCCCGCCAGCGTGTTGGGAAACTTGCTGCTGCGCACGCGGTTGAGCACCACCGCGCCCACGGCCACCATGCCGACATAGGGCTCGCCGCGCGCCTCGCCGTGAATCAGCCGTGCCAGCAGCTCCACGTCGCTCTGATAGGAGGATGCCGACGAGGACGATGCGGCCACGCTGCCACCACTCAGGCTGATGCCCATCGCCGCTGCCGTCGCGCTGCCGACCACGCCGTCGGCGCGCAGGCCGTTCTTCTGCTGGAAGCGCACCACCGCGTCATACGTCGCCTGTCCGAATACGCCGTCCACCGCGCCGGAATAATAGCCCCACTGGCTCAGCTTCTGCTGAACCTGTCGCACCTTGTCGCCCGTATCGCCCCAGCCCACGGCCGCCAAGGCCTGCTGCGCGCCCATGAGCAGCAGCAGCGCCGCCGCCAGCAGGCCCGCCGCCGCGCGCACGGCCAAACGATGCCCCCTCACAGCAGCACCGCCTCTCCGGCGTCCTCATCCTCGGGCGCATCCGCCTCGCCGGGCGTGGCGGTTTGCTCCCACGGCAGCGGCAGCTGCGGGAAGACCATGCGGAAAAACACGCTCTGCGCGCCCTGCGGCGGGCGGAGCGCCGCCAGCAGCAGCCCAGCAGACAGCAGCAGCACAAGAAAAAGGCGACCCATGCGCATCGCTCCCTTCATCACTCATCAGGATTGATGCACACAGGTTCGCCCAAAGCCACGGAAATTATACTCAAACCTCTTCGATCACCACGCCGCTCTCCGCCGTGCGCATCATGCGGCACGATGGATACGTCTCCCGCAGCGCCTGATACGCCTTCCGGCACAGCCCCGCATGGCGGAACACGCCGAAGACCGCCGAGCCGCTGCCCGTCATGCGCGCGCCCTCCGCGCCCGCCGCCTCGATGGCGCGAATCGCCCGGTCGATCTCCGGGCGCATCTGCCGGGAGACGGGCTCGAGCACGTTGCCCAGGCTCTTCGCCAGCAGGCGCACATTGCCGCGCTCCAGCGCACGCTGAGCGGCCTCGTTGTCGGGCCTGTCCTCATCGCGGATGCCCTGCTCGTGCAGCGCGGTGAAGACCTCCTTCGTCGAGAGCCCGCGGCACGGCTGGAACGCCACCAGATACAGCGGCTTGCCCAGCGCAATCGAGGTCAGCCGTTCACCCACGCCCTGCGCGCGCGCAAGCCCGCCCCGCACGCAGAAGGGGACGTCCGCGCCGATCGTCAGGCCGATGCGTTCCAGCTCCGCCGTGTCAAGCCCCAGTTCCCAGAGCCGGTTGAGCCCGTGCAGCGTAGCCGCCGCATCGCTGCTGCCGCCGCCCATGCCCGCCGCCACGGGGATGAACTTGCGCAGCGTGATGGCCGCGCCGCCCGTCGTGCCCGTCGCGCTTTGCAGGGCACGCGCCGCGCGCAGCACGAGGTTGCTCTCGTCCGCCGGGACGAACGCGCCGCCCGCCGTGCGCACGCTGAGCGTCAGCCCCTGCGCAGGCCGCATCGTCATCTGATCGCAGAGCGTGACGGACTGCATCAGCATGTCCAGATCGTGATATCCATTGGGCAGCGTGCCCACTACGTCAAGCGTCCAGTTGATTTTGGCGCGCGCCTGTATATTGAGCGTCATCGCTGTTTTCTTCCTTTCCTCCGCACCGCAAGCGGCTTTTTCCTCTGTTATTGTATCACACAGCGCCCTCCCGCGCAACGCAGGCTGCTCTGTCTGCGGGTTTTCTCCACCTTTTCTCCATTTTCCTGTTCATAAACCCGATAAAACCGATTTATTCCTCCACTTTATCCACATATTACAGCATTTTATTCGAATAGTTCTCCACACATCCACATTTCCGGAGCAGATTTGACAAAGCGGCGCATCTATGATAAGGTATGGAACATCATCATTCACGGAAAGGATTTGTTAGCTTGTCTTCCCCGTTTCGTTCCCTGCCCGTCAGGAAGCTCCTCACAGCGCTGCTGGGCAGCGCCATCCTCGCCTTCGGGCTGTGCCATGTACACGCATATTCCGGCGTGACGGAGGGCGGCGTGCTCGGGCTGACGCTGCTTTTGCAGCACTGGCTGGGCATCTCGCCCTCCGCCTCCGGGCTTGTGCTCAATGCGGCCTGCTATCTGGCGGGCTGGCGCACGCTGGGTCGGTCATTTGTGCTGATTTCTCTCGTCGCGGGCGGCGGCTTCTCGCTGTTTTATGCGCTCTTTGAGCTGCTGCCGCCCATGTTTCCCATGCTGGCGGGCCACCCGCTGGCGGCAGCCGTCGCAGGCGCGCTGTTCGTGGGCGTGGGCGTGGGCCTGAGCGTGCGCGCGGGCGGCGCGCCCGGCGGCGACGACGCGCTGGCTATGACGCTCAGCGCGCTGCTGCACGCGCCCATCGAGCGCATCTATCTGGCGAGCGACTTGATCGTGCTCGCGCTTTCGGCGAGCTATCTGCCGCCGGCCAATCTCGCCTGCTCGCTGCTGACGGTCGTTCTCTCCGGACAGCTCATCGGGCTCATTCAGCGGATTCCCTGCGCGCGCGTCAAGGGCGGCGCGCGTTCCTGAAACATGCAGGCAGCCGGAGCTGTCTCCCCTGACGGGAAGGCTCCGGCTGCCTGTTGTTTTTCATATAGAGCTTATTTCCCAAGCACACCCAGCACAGCCTGCTCCATACCGTCCTTCGGGCACACCGCCGTATGGCGGATGGGCAGCGTCGGCAGCGCGAGAATCTGCGGCGGCACAGCCGTGCCGGTCAGCGCGCTAAGCGCATCGCAGCAGGCAAAGTCATCCTTGCCCTGCACGGCCTGATGCCCGGCAATCGCCTCGAGCACCGACGCGCCGAATTTGTACGGGCTTGCCGTGGAGACGATGACCGCAGGCGCGCTGTCGCCCGTCTCCCGCCTGTAATCGCGCAGCACGGCGGAGGCCACGGCGGTATGGGTGTCCATCAAATAGCGATCCTCGCGCCATGCGCGGGCGATCTCCGCACGCACAGCCGCCTCGCCGGCGCAGCCCGCCGCGTAGCGCTCGCAGAGGCGCGCGTGCATGGCCGCATCGATCTGATAGCGCCGCTCGGTGCGCAGCGCCTCCATCAGCGCGGCAACCCGCTGAGCATCGCAGCCGCTCAGGTCATAGAGCAGGCGCTCGAGGTTCGAAGAGATCAGGATGTCCATCGACGGGGAAATCGTCTTGTAGAACGCGCGGCTGCGGATATCATAGCAGCCCGTGCGGATGAAGTCGGTCAGCACGTTGTTTTCGTTGCTGGCGCAGATCAGCCGCCCGACGGGCAGCCCGGCCTTGCCCGCGTAATCCGCCGCGAGGATATCCCCGAAATTGCCGGTGGGCACGCAGAAATTAACCCTTTGCCCCATCTCAATGGCGCCTGCGGCCAGCAGGTCGGCGTAGGCGGAGAAGTAATACACAATCTGCGGCGCCAGACGGCCGAAGTTGATGGAATTGGCCGAGGAAAGCACGCGTCCCTGCGCATCCATTTCCCGGGCAAAGGCCGCATCCGAGAAGATGCGCTTGACGCCCGTTTGCGCGTCGTCGAAGTTGCCTTCCACGGCGATGACGTGCGTGTTGCTGCCGCCGGTCGTCACCATCTGCAGGCGCTGCGCCTGGCTCACGCCATTTTGGGGATAGAAGACGCAGCAGCGCGTCCCCGGCGCGTCGAGGAAGCCCTCCAGCGCCGCCTTGCCGGTGTCGCCGCTGGTCGCCACGAGGATGAAGATCTCCCGCTTCTCGCCCAGCATACGCGCGCTTTCCGCCAGCAGCCGCGGCAGAAGCTGGAGCGCCATGTCCTTGAAGGCGAGCGTCGGCCCGTGCCACAGCTCCAGTGCATAGGTGTCCCCTGCGATGGTCCTGACCGGGGCGACAGCCTCGCTGTCAAAGCCCGAGCCATAAGCCGCTGAGATGGCCGCGCACAGCGCATTCTCTCCGAAGTCCGGCAAAAAGCGCGAGAGCACGGCGTATGCGCGCTCCTGATAGCTCATCGGCACGAGCGCGAGCACGTCCTCACGGGAAAAGGCCGGGAACTGAGCGGGCGCATAGAGTCCCCCGTCAGGCGCAAGCCCGCGGAGAATGGCCTCTGCGGGCGAAACCGCGGCTGCGCCGCGCGTGGAAAGCATCTGCATATTGTCCTCCGTTGCCTGAAAGCAAAATGAAAATGATAAATAGAGCCGCCCCCTTTGCGGAAGCGGCTCTGAGACTGACCCGTCAGATCTGGTACTTGCGGATGCTCTCCGGCACATTCGCCGCATCTTCGCTGAAGCTGATGACCATATCGCAGCCCGCCTCGCTCACCAGACGCTCGAGCTTGGCAAAGAAGTCCACCAGCGCGTCGGTATCGGTCGCCTTCACCAGTTTGAGGAAGGCGTCGATGTAGATGACGCTGATGTCGTAGTTGCCGGCAAGAATGCCCGCCAAGAAGCCATAGAACGGCTCGACGCCCTTCACCTGATATTCGCTGGCATCAATAAAACGTACCTGCGGCTTGAGGCTGAGGGTGTAGCTCTTGTCGTCATCGACGAAAAGGACGTTGCCCTTCGCTTCCTGCACAGATGCGTTTGCCATATCCAAAATGCGCTTGGTCTTGCCGGAACCCTTCTTGCCAAAGATAACCTGGATCACGGTCAATCCCTCCCTTTCTTGTTTTCTGATAGCATCATTATAGCTTAAATCCCCACACCTGACTAGCCCCTATTTGATGATTTTTTGAATTTCGCGGCGATCCGACGGCGAAATTCCTTTTTCTTCTATCTAACGCCTTGCTTTTTCCCGCGCCCCATGCTATAAATACTTTATACGCTTTCCGCTTGGCAAGGGGGTTTGGGAAAATGAAATCCTTCGTCCGTCTTCTCGTGTTTGCCATGCTTCTGGCGCTGCCCGCGCTGGCTATGGCGCGCAGCAGCTCCGTCTGCTACTGGCAGCTTGAGTCTGTTTCCGTGTCCTGCGATGCCGTTTCCTATCTGCCGGCCACCGCAGAGGCAACGATGGAGAGCTTTGCCTCCGACGACCTGCGCACCATGATGGATGCGCTGCGCGGCGGCTGCGGCTTTTCGCTCTCCCTGTCGCGCGAGGTGAATCGCTCGGCGCTCGGGCTCACGGAAACCCGCGTCGCCACTGCGGAGCATACGCTCGACGCGCTGCCCGCCATTGTGCCCGGCGGCGCCTGTGCCCGCGTGAACCTCACTACCCGGTCCGCAAGCGATCCGGGCTCGTATTACATGTATCTCACCGTGGATGTCAACTACCGCCGCCTGCTCCGCGCGCGCAATTCCGGCGCATGGATGGTTCGCGTGTCCTTCCCCCGCGTGGCCGAGCCCGGCGATCAGCGCCGCATCATCGTCACGGCGCGGGAGCTTGACAGTCTGGCCAGCGTTCGGCTTGAATACCTCTACACAGCCCATCCGGGCATGATGTATGTGGATATCAACGGCGACATGGTGCTGGTCACCGAGCAGGGCGACGAAATTGCGCGCTATCCGCAGACGGTGGAGGATCTTCTTCCGCTGCTCGCGCCCAGCACGTTCGAGGATGGCGGCGCCGTCTTCTCCGCTGAAACGCAGGACAATGGCTCGCTGCTCGTGCAGGTGCTGCCCGAGAGCGGTCTGAACGCGCAGGAGATCATCCGGCTCATCCGTGCCGCACGTCAGGACGCCCAGACAGGCAATGCGTCGGATGCTGCCGCCGCTCTCCCCTCGCTAGAGGCGGACAGCCAGGCAGCTACGCTGTATATCGCCCCGGGTGTGGAGCTTTCCGACACGCTGCTTGAGACGCTGATCGCCTCCGCCACCGGCGAAGCATTTGATTCGCAGGCTCTGCAAAGCGCCATCGAGGCCGGCAGCGCCTCCCTTGATGCGCAGCACACGCCCACCCCCGCGCCTGCGACGCTGGCCGAGCTGCGCGCCCGGCTCACCGCGCAGGGCACAGACGACGCAGGGCAGCAGGCTTCCGGCCTTGCCGGG
>JALFHA010000318.1 GCA_022776785.1 Clostridiales bacterium
CGCCGTTCCCGCCGTTCATCCAGCAGATCATCCGCTGCGGCGGCATCGCGGGCTTCGTGCGCGAAAAGATCGCAGCCAACTGAGCGGGAGGGATAGGGTATGAAAGCGAATATTGTCACCCTGCCGGGCGATTACATCGGCCCGGAGATCATCGCGCAGGCCGTCCGCGTGCTTGAGGCCGTCGCCGCGAAATACGGCCACGAATTTGCGTTTGATGAGCGGAAGCTCGGCGGCGCGTCCATCGATGCGTTCGGCGTCCCCCTGACCGACGAGACGCTCGCCTGCTGCAACGCGGCGGACGCCGTGCTCATGGGCAGCGTCGGCGGCCCAAAGTGGGACGGCGTGGAGGCCGCCCGCCGCCCGGAGAAGGGGCTGCTCGCCCTGCGCAAGGGCATGGGCGTGTTTGCCAATCTGCGCCCGTGCACGATTCATCCGCAGCTGGCGGGCGCGTGCCCGCTGCGCGCGGACATCGTGAGCCAGCCCATCGATATCGTCATCGTCCGCGAGCTGACGGGCGACATCTACTTCGGCAAGCGCTGGCGCGCCGAGGACCGCATGGCCGCCACGGACGAGATGGCCTACTCCGCCGCGGAGGTCGAGCGGCTGGCGCGCATCGGCTTTGAGATGGCGAAGAAGCGCCGCGGCAAGCTCTGCTCGGTGGACAAGGCCAACGTGCTCGAGTGCTCCCGCCTGTGGCGCGAGACGGTGGCGCGCGTGAGCCGCGACTACCCCGAGGTCGAGGTCACGAACATGTACGTCGATAACGCGGCGATGCAGCTCATCCTGCGCCCGAGCCAGTTCGACGTGATGATTACCGGCAACCTCTTTGGCGACATCCTCTCCGATGAGAGCGCCGCCATCGCGGGCAGCCTTGGCATGATGCCCTCGGCCAGCCTCGGCGTGGGCACGCGCGGGCTGTACGAGCCGATTCACGGCTCCGCGCCCGACATCGCCGGGCAGGATATCGCCAACCCGCTGGGGACGATTCTCTCCGGCGCGCTGCTGCTGCGCTACAGCCTCGGCCTCGAGGAGGAGGCGAAGGCCGTCGAGCGCGCCGTTGAGCAGGTGCTCGACGAGGGCTACCGCACGGCGGACATCTGGCATGAGGGGCTTGAAAAGGTCGGCTGCACGCGCATGGGCGAGCTGGTGGCACAGCGGATATAAGGAAGTCCGGGGGAGAAGCGCAGAAGCGTTTCTCCTTTTTTTTGATATAGTTGTGGTTTTTACCGGCTTGTGCTATAATAAAAAAACAACCGCCTGCGCAGGATGCGGGCGGCTCCATATCACGCAGAGAGAAGGCGGATGCGATGAAGAACAGGATTTTTGCGGCATTTCTGATGATGGCCGCGCTGCTGCTGCCGACGCTGGTCACGGCGGATGAGATCGAATATGTGACCTTCGGAAGCTATGAGCAGGACAACGACCTGACAAACGGCAAGGAGCCCATCGAGTGGCGCGTGCTCAAGGAGGAGGATGGCGAGGCCATGCTTCTTTCCCGCTATGCGCTGGACACCCAGCCCTACAACCAGGGGCGCGGCAACAATATTCACTGGCCGGAGTGCACGCTGCGCGCATGGCTGAACAACGAGTTCTACAATGAAGCATTCAGCGAGGAGGAGCAGGCGCTCATCATCCTCAAGACGCTCAAGAACTATAAGGAAATCGACACCGAGGACAGGGTCTTCCTGCTGGACAACTTCGAGGCGAGGAGCCTGTTTGCCAACCATGCGGACAGGCAGACCAGCCCCACGCCCTATGCCAAGTCGAAGGGCTGCTACATGAGCAAGAAGTACATCGGCAATGTGCACTGGTGGCTGCGCTCCTTCAGCTGGGAATCCAGCCGGCGTGCGTCCTATGTGGCGGCGAGCGGCGGCGTGATGACCTGCGGCGGCAGCAGCGAGGCCGACGGCGCGGTGGAAAACGCCAGGTGGACGGTCCGCCCGGTGATCTGCATCCGCTCCGAGGATCTGGAGAGGCTGCGCAGCGCGCAGTAAAGCAGGATAGCGGAAATCCTTGAACGCAAAGATTGCGCGATGCTAAAGCGCCCTCCCTTACCGCAGCGCGGGCAGGGCGGGCGCTTTTTCTGACCGCATCAAAGGAGGAATGGGGATGAACGATCTGCTGCGGCTCAAGCTCAGCAAGCTGCCGACCTGCCCGGGCTGCTATCTGATGAAATGCGAGGGCAAAATCATCTATGTGGGCAAGGCGGTCAACCTCAAAAACCGCGTCAGCCAGTACTTCCACCAGAGCCGGGAGCACACCGTCAAGGTGCGCGCGATGGTGGAGCGCATCGACGACTTCGACGTGGTGCTCTGCGACAGCAATCTGGAGGCGCTGATTCTCGAATGCAACCTCATCAAGCTGCACAGGCCGCAGTACAACATCCTCCTCAAGGACGACAAGCACTACCCCTACCTGCGCATCGACACGAAGCAGGATTACCCGCGCGTGGAGCTTGTGCGCCGCGTGCAGAAGGACGGCGCCAGATACTTCGGCCCGTACATGGGCGCGACGGGCGTGCGGGAGGTGCTTTCCGTGCTGCGCGGGCTGTTCCCGCTGCGCACCTGCGCGGGGGTGCTCAAGCCCGATGAGCATCGCCGCCCCTGCCTGCACCATCAGCTCGGGGAATGCCTCGCCCCCTGCGCGGGCAAAACGACGCCGGAGGAATACGGCGCGGTCGTCGCGGAGGTGGTGGATTTCCTCGGCGGCAAGAGCGAGGCGGTGACCGCACGGCTCGAGCAGGAGATGATGCAGGCCGCGCGCGAGATGCGCTTTGAGCAGGCGGCGCTGCTGCGCGACCGCATCCGCGACGTGCAGCAGCTCATGGAGCGGCAGAAGGCGATCAACGTGCGCGGCGGCGATCAGGACATCATCGCCTGCGTCAGCGACGGCATCGACGCGATGGTGGAGGTCGTCTATGTGCGCGGCGGGCGGATGATCGGCGCGGAGAGCTACGCGCTCGAGGGCGCGGGCGATCAGCCTGCGTCGCAGGTCATCGGGCAGTTCCTGCTGCAATTCTACGACGACGGGCGCGAGCCGGCCTCCGAGGTGCTCTGCCTTCAGCTTCCGGAGCAGGCGGAGGACGTGGAGCGCGTGCTTGCGGACAGGCGCGGCGCGAGGGTCAGCCTGCGCGAGCCGCAGCGCGGCACGAAGCACAAGCTGGTCGAGCTGGCCGTCAGGAATGCACGCGACGCGCTGGAGAAGCGCAACGCCCACCTCGAGCGCCAGCAGGAGCGCACGGTGGGCGCGTGCGCGGCGCTGGCGCAGGCCGTGGGCATGGAGAAGCCGCCGCGGCGCATCGAGGGCTACGACATCTCCAACACGCAGGGCGTGCTGTCGGTGGCGAGCATGGTGGTGGCCATCGACGGCGAGGCGGCGCACAGGGAATACCGCCACTTCCGCATCAAGACGGTCGAGGGCGCGAACGACTTCGCCTCCATGAACGAGGTACTGACCCGCCGCCTGACGCGCGCGCGGCAGGAGCGCGAGGCGCTCGTCTCGCAGGGCAGGCTGAACGCCGACGGCACGCTGCCCGAGGGCGCGCCGCCGCTGACGGGCTTTGCCGACCTGCCCGACCTCATCCTCATCGACGGCGGCCCGCAGCAGCTCCGCTTCGCGCGCGAGGCGATGCTTGCCGTCGGGTATGATATCCCGATCTTCGGCCTGGCCAAGCGCCTGGAGGAGATCTTCCTGCCCGACCGGGAGGAGAGCATTCTGCTCGACCGCAAGTCGCCCGCGCTGCACCTGATTCAGCGCATCCGCGACGAGGCGCACCGCTTCGGCATCACCCATCACCGCAAGCTGCGCCAGAAGGCGGGGATGCGCTCGAGCCTCGAGGACATCCCCGGCATCGGCCCGGCCAGACGGCGCGCGCTGCTGACGCAGTTCAAGTCCATCGCGGCGATTGCGCAGGCCAGCCCGGAGGAGCTGACGCAGGCGGAGGGGATCGGCAAGGCACAGGCGGAGGCGATCTGGGCGCATTACCACGCGCAGGAGGGAGAAGCGGATGGAGGAAAGGACAAGGCTTGAGGCGTTTGAGGCGATGCTCGCTGGCGTGCGCGTGGAGCACGAGGACGTGCAGCACCGCATGGCGCAGCTCAAGGCGCAGGGCAAAGAGCGCAGCGCGGCCTACCGGCAGCTCATGGGGCGGAGGATGCAGCTTGCGGAGCTGCTGGCGCTGTACCGGACGTATGGGCTGGTGGAGGGATGATACTGCTCTACGTTAAAACATGGGATAGCAATCGCGAAGCGATGATGGGGTTTAAGGATGAAATTCCCAAGCGGGTTTGAGCAGCAGCCCAACGTACCCTATTGCGAAGCAATTCTGCAGAAGTAGTCAGGGAGCGAAGCGCTACCTGACGTGAGCTTTTACCAAACTAACGGGAACGTTAGAGGAAATGCTTTTATCTAACAGTGTCGCAGAGAGAATGCTAGACAATCCAATACTTAACGAGAATGCTTTTTGTTTTCCTTGTATTTGTATTTGACTCTCCCCTTATCGATCTCAATCAGCTGGAACCTGACACCGTGTATTTCCAACTCATATCCAAGAGTTTGATTGTAACATCTTTTTGCAAT
>JALFHA010000323.1 GCA_022776785.1 Clostridiales bacterium
ATAAACGGTGACGATGCGCGCGCCCAGCTGCTCCGCCAGGCGCATGTTGTCTCGCAGACGCTGCTGCGTTTTTGTATCCTGCGCCTTTGCCGCCGCATTCATGACATACAGCGCGGTAAACCTGCCGTGAAAGGCTTCGCAAAGGCGCGCGGCCGTGCGGATAACCTTGGGATTGGAGGGGGCGGCGGAGAGGCCGATCAGGATATGCTCGGCAATCGACGCAGCGGCTTTTCCGGGGTCGGCAGACTTCTGCGCCGCATGATTGACCCGGTCTGCGGCCTTGCGCAGCGCGATTTCCCGCAGCGCAGCCAGATTCCGCACGGTGAAGAAGTTGTCCATCGCCCGGTGCGCCTGTCGCTCGCGGTAGATTTTTCCGGCCTTCAGCCGCTCAAGCAGCTCCTCCGGCTCGATGTCCACCAGCTCCACCTGATCTGCCTCATCGAAGATGCTGTCCGGCACGCGCTCGCGCACCATGACGCCGGTGATGGACGCCACCAGGTCGTTGAGGCTCTCCAGATGCTGCACATTGACCGTGGTATAGACATCGATGCCATGCCGCAGCAGCTCCTTCACATCCTGATAGCGTTTCTCATGGCGCGAGCCCTCGGCGTTGGTGTGCGCCAGCTCGTCGAACAGCAGAATGTCGGGATTGCGGCTGAGCGCGGCGTCCAGATCAAGCTCGTGCAGCGCAATGCCCTTGTGACGGATTTCCCGCAGCGGCAGGCGCGGAAGATTCTCCGCCAGCGCGGCGGTTTCAGGGCGGGCGTGCGGCTCAAGGTAGCCGATGACCACGTCAGCGCCCTCTTTCTTAGCCTGATGCGCCGCCTTGAGCATGGCATAGGTCTTGCCCATGCCAGCCGCATAGCCAAAGAAGATTTTCAGCCTTCCGCGCTGCTCCTGCTTCTCCCGTTCCGCCCGTTCCACCTGTCTGAGCAGTGCATCCGGATTGGGTCTGTCCTCCATGCGTAAGCCTCCCTGTTCAATCCTCAAAAGGGGAGCGCACAGCACGCTCCCCTCGATCAGCGGATTACTCCTTCAGAATGCCGTCCAGCGCCAGATTGACCTTGAGTACGTTGACGCGCGGCTCGCCAAATATACCCAGCAGACGGCCCGTGGTGTAGCGGGCGATAATCTCCCGCACCTCGTCCTCCGTCCAGTCGGTGTTTGCGGCGATGCGCTTCACCTGATACTCGGCAGCCTCCGGGGAAATCTCCGGGTCAAGGCCGGAGCCGGACTCCGTAATCAGATCCACCGGCACGGGCGTAACGCCCATCTCCGGGTGCGCTGCGCGAATCGCAGCAACGCGCTGGGCATAGACGGCCTCCTGCTCATCTCCGGCCGGGGACTTGTTGGAAGCCCAGCCATATGCCAGAGGATTGCCCGCCTCATCGGTAAAGCTCTCCGTATCGACGCTCATGGGGCGGCCCCACAGGTGGTTCATCTGCGTGAACTGCTGCCCGATATGCTCGCTGCCGTAGTTCACGCCATCGATCACAATCAGGTCGCCGTTGGCCTGCTTATGGAAGAAGAGCTGTGCAAACCCCGTTGTCACCAGCGGATACACGACGCCGCACAGCAGCGTCATCACCAGCAGGAAGGCCAGCGCCTTGCCTGCCATATTGAATGTCTTCATATCAAGCGTCCCCCCTCAGTGCAAATACTGCGGAAGATAGATCGCATAGCGAACCGTCATCGCGCAGACGAACAGCAGAAGCATGACGCCAAGAGAACGGACGGTTTCCCTAAACATCGGTTTTTTCATTTTGAATCCCTCCATGTATTGTGAAGTAAATCCGCTTGCCGGGTATCGGCCTCGGGCAGAAAAGCAGCGGATTTACAGAGCTTCATCGCGATGCAGCCGACGGCATGCCCCTTACACAAGCCTTGCGGCAACCAGCAGCAGGTCGATCAGCTTGATGAAGATGAACGGCGCAGCCAGACCGCCCAGACCATACACCAACAGGTTGTGACTGAGCAGCTTCTTCGCGGGCACCTCGCGGTATTTGACGCCCTTCAGCGCCAGCGGAATCAGTGCGATGATGATGAGTGCGTTATAGATGATGGCGGAGAGAATCGCGCTTTCCGGGCTGTGAAGCTTCATGATGTTGAGCGCCTGCAGGCCGGGGAACAGCGTGACGAACAGCGCCGGGATGATGGCGAAATACTTCGCCACGTCGTTGGCAATCGAGAAGGTCGTCAGGCTGCCGCGGGTCATCAGCAGCTGCTTGCCGATGCGCACCACGTCGATGAGCTTGGTCGGCGAGGAATCCAAATCGACCATGTTGCCGGCTTCCTTGGCCGCCTGCGTGCCGCTGTTCATGGCTACGGCCACGTCGGCCTGCGCCAGCGCCGGGGCGTCGTTGGTGCCGTCACCCGTCATGGCGACCAGATAGCCCTTCTTCTGGAAGTCGCGGATCATATCGAGCTTGCCCTCCGGCGTGGCTTCGGCAAGGAAGTCGTCCACGCCGCCGGGCAGGTTAACGCCGCTCATGCGGGTCTTGGCGGTAAAGGGCACAAACTCCGCGTGCATGCGATTTTGGTGATCTTCTCCTTGCGGTCAGCAGAGGGAATCTTATGGGCCTCCACATCCCGCTTTGCCGCGCGCAGCGCATCCGCCTGTACCTTGCCGCGCCCCTCGGCAATCGCCTCGGCGAAGTTGGCGAACAGGCAGGTAAACCACAGGATGACCGCGATAGCCAGAATAAAGCCGGACCCAAGCCCCGCGTCCTTGACCCCAAACAGCGAGCAGACGAACAGGATGGTCGTCAGAATAGCGGATACATACACCAGAAACATGACGGGGTTCTTGATCTGCACGCGGGGATTGAGCTTCGCGAAGGAATCCCCGATCGCCCGCATGACCATCTTTTTATCCATAAGAGCCGAAGTGTTCTTTTTCATCACTTGATACCTGTCCTTTCCCATCAGCCGAGCATCAGGAAGTGCTCAGCAATCGGGCCCAGCGCCAGCGCCGGGAAGAAGCTCAGCGCGCCGACGAGCAGCACGATGAAGATCAGCAGGAAGACGAACATGCCGTTGCTCGTGGAGAGCGTGCCCGCGCTCTCAGCGATGCGCTTTTTCTCCACCATCGAGCCGGCAATCGCCAGCGTGGCGAGCATCGGCACGAAGCGCACGAAGATCATCACCAGACCGATGGAGACATTGAGGAACGGCGTATTGGCATTGAAGCCCGCGAAGGCGGAGCCGTTGTTGCCCGCGCCAGAGGAATACGCATACAGCACCTCGGAGAAGCCGTGCGCGCCTGCGTTATTCAGGCTCTCCACCGTGGAGGGCAGCATACAGGCGATGCCCGCGCCGATCAGGCAGGCCACAGGCGTAGCCAGGCATACCAGCACCGCCATCTTCATCTCACGGGCCTCAATCTTCTTGCCCAGATATTCCGGCGTGTGGCCCACCATCAGCCCGACGATAAACACGGTCAGGATGACGAAGCCGATCATGCCGTACAGGCCGCAGCCCACACCGCCGAAGACCACCTCGCCAAGCTGCATCAGCAGCATCGGCACCAGACCGCCCAGCGGCGTATAGCTATCATGCATGGAGTTGACCGAGCCGTTGGAGGCCGCCGTCGTCCATGTCGCCCAGGTCACCGAGGTCGGGATACCAAAGCGGGTTTCCTTGCCCTCCATATTGACGGGGTTAGCGACTGCGCCGCCTTGCGCAAGCTGCGGCGTGCCCGCGTGCTCGGAGAGCGCGCCGAAGCCCACTGCCGCGACCAGCAGAATGAACATCGCCAGGAAGATCGCAACGCCCTGCTTTTTGTCCTTCACGCCATAGCCGAAGGCGAAGCAGCACGCAGCCGGAATCAGGAGCAGCGCCAGCATTTCGCCCAGATTGGAGAGCGGCGTCGGGTTCTCCAGCGGATGCGCGGAGTTGAGGCCGTTGTAGCCGCCGCCGTTGGTGCCCAGCTGCTTGATGGCAATCTGGCTGGACGCCGGGCCCATCGGGATGTAGCCTTTGGTGACCTCCACCTCCCGCGTCACCGTCGTGCCATCGTCGAGCTCAGTTTCCACGCTCGCCGTGACCGGTTCAAGGAGCTGATACTCCACATGCCCGGAGAAGTTCTGAATGACGCCCTGCGAGGTCTGCACCATCGCCAGCACCAGGGCCAGCGGCATCAGCACATACACCACGCTGCGCACCATGTCCGTGTAGAAGAAACCGACGCCGTGCTTCCTGACGCGGGCCAGGCCGCGAATCAGCGCGAACATGACGGCAATGCCGACCGCGGGGGAGACGCAGTTCTGCACGCACAGGCCAAGCATCTGCGTGAAGTAGCTCAGCGTCGTCTCACCGGAATACGCCTGCCAGTTGGTGTTCGTCATGAAGGACGCCGCCGTGTTGAAGCCCAGATGCCAGCTTGTGCCGGGCATTCCCTCCGGGTTGAGCGGCAGCACGCTTTGCAGCTTCTGCATCGCCCACAGCGCCAGGAAACCGAAAAGGTTGAACAGCACGCACACGATGGCGTACCGTTTCCAGCCCATATCCTCGTTTTCGTCGATTCGCAGCAAGCGGTATATGCCCTTTTCAAGCGGGTGAAGCACGGGCGAAAGCAGCACCCGGTCGCCATTCATGACCTTGAACAGGTATTTTCCAAGCGGCCATGCCAGCACCACGAGCAGCACCAGATACAGGCCGTACTGAAGTCCTGCGTTCATTTACAAGTTCTCTCCCTTCAGCAGCACATAGACCAGATAGACCAGCATCGCTGCGGAGACAACGCCGTTCAATATCAGAAGAATCTGCATAGCAGCCTCTCTTTCCTCCGCACCCCATCAGCTGGATGAGGCGCGATGCATGTCTTCGCGGAAGCGGTAGAGCGGTACCATCTCCATGCCCCGCGAGCGTGGATATTGTATCGCAAATCCAATAAAGGTGCGCTTAAAGGGCATCTTTATACATACAGATTCCATTAACGCGCAATCCCCTGCTCCCGCGAGCGTCCTTATCGTAGCACAGATGCTGTGAAGGCGCTGTGAGAAAGCAGGGGATTCGTGTGAGGATTGTGTGAGGATCGGGGACATCTAATTGCCCGCTTGTCTTTCGGAGAGAGGGTGGTATAATGGCAGAAGGGAAGAAAGTCCCGGTGAACCGGAATTCTGAAAGGAAGCCATTGATGAACACAGAACGTATTACAAGTCCTCGACATCCTTTGTATAAGCGAGCCTCGGATCTTTATCAAATCAGTTTCCCTCTTCATGAGCAGCGGGAAGCATTTTCTCAAACGGCGATTTTGCATGATGATGCCTATCATTTCGACCTGATTTACGATGCGGGTACTTTTGTAGGGCTTGTTTTGTATTGGGAAACCTCGGATTATATCTATATCGAGCATTTTTGTATTTTGCCAGAAATGCGAAACAAGAAATACGGTCAAAGGACACTTTCGCTTTTGAAGACGCGGCAGAAAACGCTCATACTTGAGATTGACCCACCAATTGATGCAATATCAGTGAGAAGAAAAGGATTCTATGAACGATGTGGATTTATTGAGAATCCATATCCCCATATCCATCCTCCGTACCATAAAGGAAACAAAGGACATGAACTTCTCATCATGAGCAGTCCTGTGTCGATTTCGCAAGCGGAGTATGACGCCTTTCATGCTTATCTACAGGAAAAGATCATGAACCATGCGTTTGTATGAATTTCAGCTTATCAAGCCCTCCTGTGCTCACTCCCTCTCCTCCACAAGCCTGTAGCCCACGCCGATTTCCGTGAGGATGTAGCGCGGTCTGGCGGGGTTCTTTTCAATCTTCCTGCGCAGGTCGGCGGTCAGCGTCCGCAGCGCCTGCATGTCCTGCTCACGCTCCATGGCCTGCCGCGCGCTGCGCTTCATCTGCGCAGTCAGCGTGCTTGTAAAAACCGCGGTGAGCGTCATGATGGCGAACGTGATCAGATAGCTGGTGTCGTTGACCGCGAAGGTGAAGCGTGGCTCCGAAAAAAGCAATTGAAGGCAAACGTCGCCGCAACCGACGCCGCCAGCCCATACGCGGGGCTATGCGAATACCGGGCAATGATCAGCACCGCCGCAAGATAGATCCTCACAATATTGATTTCCGGGAATCCCAGCCATGCGAACAGGTATCCCGCCGCAGTCGCCAGCAGCGCCACCCGTACGACCTTTGCCGCATCCAGCCACGAAAAATGCCGTTTATCCATTTAATTCCCTCTTCTCTGTATTTTCTTACGATAAGGTATGCCCGATTTCTGTTAGCGTCAAGTCCTTATCTCGTTTCTCTGCGGGATTGCAATCCCGCGAACAGAAGGCTATAATGGTGCGCAAAGGGGGCGTATTTGCTTGTACTATCAGATTGGCAAGAACCTGATGCCCATTGGGCGCGGCGACATCGTCACGTTTTCGCGCATCGCAGCCGTCCTGCCGCCGGAGGAGCTTGAGGTGCAGAACCTGCCCGAAGCCCTGATGCCGCCCGAGCCATCCCGTCCTGGCCGTGGCAGAGGCTGCCATCTTTCGATTGAGACAGACCGAATCCGGGGAATGGTGTATCTTCCGGTGAAGGGCAAGGCACCGGAAAGGCGGGTAACCTTCGTCTGGTGGAAGGACTGCATCCTGTTTGTCGATCCGGACGGCGTAGCGCAGACGTGCATCGACAGAATCCGGGCCATGCGCCCGCATCACGCCGATGGCGCGGACGACCTGCTGATGGACTTCTTCCTCGCGCTGGTGCAGGAGGATCTTACGGAGATTCAAGCCCTGGAGGACAGAATCTCTGCACTGGAGCAGGCCGTCCTGTGCGACAGAACGGAGAAATTCATCAACCAGATCAGCGTTGTCAGGAAAGAGCTCAACCAGCGCAGCCGGTATTACACGCAGCTCAGCGACCTGACTGCTACGATTCAGGAGAACGCGGGCGATCTGCTGGATACATGCAGCCAGAGCAGGCTTCAATACGTCATGCGCCGCCTGAACCGCCTGTATGATGAGACACAGATGCTCCGTGAATACGCCAGTCAGGTCAGCAGCGAGTATCAGGCGCAGGTGGATATTGCGCAGAACCGAATCATGAAGCTGCTCACCATCGTGACAACGGTCTTTATGCCGCTTTCCCTGATTACGGGCTGGTATGGCATGAACTTCGCAAACATGCCTGAGCTTAAATGGGAATACGGATACCCGACGGCTGTTGCACTGAGCGTTCTTGTGGTCGGCGGCTGCCTGCTCTATTTCCGAAGGAAGCGTTTTCTGTAATCACATGGCCCGCAACGTCTCTTTATCAAGGCTTAACCGCTTTACCGGAACCTTAACCGCAACTCCACGCGCTTCCTGCTATAATGTCTTCAGCTCAAGGAAAGGAGCGTGTGGTAAATGAAGAACACCCAGCACAGCAAAAACCAGCCTGCCTGCGTGGCAAAAGCTGTCCCGGCATCGCTTCGCGTCTGCCGCGACTGGATTGACGTGGAGCTTTGGCTCCGCAGTCATTCCTCCCTTTGCCTGATTCGGGATGTTGCCTTGACCGCAGCCGTTCCCTGCATGGGCATTGTGGCTGTCTCGCATCTTCTGTCCCTGCTGATTGGGTAAACAGCCCTCCCGGGAAGGTTGGGAATCCATCCCGGCAGCGATGAGCTGAAAACATCCCCTCCGTGACGCGCACGCGCCGCCGAGGGGGTGTTTTTTTGCAGGATAGGGAATTGCGTAAAGCATCGCGCGGCGAGCACCGGGCAGCTTGACTTGTCAAGCTGCTCGGATGTGGGAGCGGGCACGGCCCGCTTTCTTTGCCGAAAACCGTCCCTCACAGCACATCCTCACACAATCCTCACACGACTGCCCGGTTTTCTCACGGCGCGCCCACACGATTGGTGATACCATAAAGGCGCTTCAGGAAGGACAGGAGGTTGATTCCAGCATGGATGAACAGCAATGGATGCAGCCGCTGACAGCCCATATCCGGGCGCTTGTACAGCAGCGGCATTTCAGCGAAGCAGAAAACGAAGCCGCAAAGGCGATGGCCAGCGCTCCGCACGCCGCGCAGCCCCACAACCTGATGGGGATCGTCAGCGAGAGCAGAGGCAATCATGTGCAGGCAATGAAGCATTTCCGCGCGGCATGGGCGCTTGATCCCACGTTTTTGCCCGCGCGCGTCAACATGGAGCGCTACGGCAGCTTCTCCGGGCAGATGCCCCGACCCGTGTACGACGAGACGGAGTGCACGCCATGCCCTGCGGAAAGCCGTCGGGCGTATCGGATTGAATACGATGAGAACGGCATCGGTCATGTCGTCAGGAGGGATAACTGATGGAGCTTTTCAAAAAAGGAAAGAAAGAATCCGGCGCATACACGATGATCATCGGCTGCGGCAGGCTGGGCGCCAGCCTTGCCAATGCGCTCTCCGATCAGGAGGCCAGTGTCGCAGTGGTGGATAAGGACGAACGTGCCTTCCGCAAGCTGGACGCATCCTATGGCGGACTGACCCTGACGGGCGATGCGACGGACATCACCGTGCTGCGCAGCGCGGAGATTGAGCGCGCAGACACCGTGGTCTCCGTCACCAACGACGACAACACCAACATCATGGTCGCGCAGATCGCGCGCAACGTCTACCACATCCCGAACGTCATCTGCCGCTTGTACGACCCCGAACGGGAGATCGTCTACAGGGAGTTCGGCATCGACACCATCTGCCCCACGGTGCTCTCCACGCGCGAGATCGACCGCCTGCTGGGCAAGGCGAAGGGAGAGAAGAAGGCATGAACATGCAGGTTTTGCTGATCGGCGGCTTTGACATTGCCAGAACGCTCGCCGCCTCGCTGCTCAGCAAGAAATATCGGGTAACAGCGATTCACCCGGACTATGATTGCTGCAAGCAGCTTGCGGACATCAAAGGACTTCAGGTCATCCATGGCGACGGTTCCAAACCCTTCATTCTGGAGGAGGCCGGAGCGCGCCGAACGGACATCGCCATTGCGCTGACGGACAGCGACGCGGACAATCTGGTTATCTGTGAGTTGTGCAAAAAGCGCTTCGGCGTGACCAAAACGGTCAGCGTCATCAAAAACGCGGAGAACACGGCGTTCTTCCGTCAGATGGGCGTGGATGCGGTGGTCTGCGCGACGAACACCATCACCGGCATCATCGAGCAGCTCGCCTTTGTGCACGACATGACCGCGCTGGTGCCCGTCGGCGACGGGCGCGTGAGCATCGCGGAGGTTTCCATCCCGGAGGGCGCGCCCGCAGCGGACAAAAAGCTCTGGGAGATCAGCCTGCCCCGAGAGGTGATCGTGGGATGCATCCTTCGCAAGGATCAGACGCTGATTCCGCGCGGCGACACGCGCATTCTCGCGGGCGATTCGCTGGTGCTGCTCTCCTCCGCGCATCAGGAGACGGACGCCATCCGCGCGCTGACGGGACGGTGACGCGCGATGAAGCAACGCATCACATGCGCCAGCAACATCGGCAAGCTGACTGCGCTTATCGGTCTTTTGCTGCTTGCGCCGCTGCTCGTGCTGCCCTTTTTCCCGGAGGATGCGCAGTTTGCCGCGGCGTTTCTCATCCCGGGCATCGCGTCCGTCCTGCTGGGGCTGGCGCTCTGCCTGTGCGTGAAGACACATCCGCTGACCATGCAGGAGGCGATGCACCACGGCAATCTGCTCGTGCTCTACATCTGGCTGTACGGCTGCCTCGCGGGCGCACTGCCCTTTTTGCTGGGGGACAGGCTCACGTTTGTGCAGGCGCTCTTTGAAGCGGTCAGCGGCTGGACGACAACGGGTCTTTCCGTCATGGACGTGACCATCACGCCGCCCATCTTCCTCTTTTACCACAGCTTCATGCAGTTCTGCGGTGGTCTCGGCTTCGTGATGATTATGATGACCTTCGTGCAGGGCCGGATGGGCATGGTGCTCTACAACGCGGAAGGCCACCCCGACAAGCTCATGCCCACCCTGCGGGAGACGGTGCGCACCATTGTGCTCATGGAACGAAGTTTGTCAAGGGTGTTCTTCTGCTAGTCGTTTGAAAAGTTGGAAAGGTTCATCCCGCTTTTCAGTCCCTCAGTGCAGACGATGTGCGCCTTATGACAAGGAACAAAAGCATTCCGCTGATACCAAGCAGGGCCAGCCAGCCAGCGGCGTGGGACGTATCCCCTGTGACGGGCAGCTCCTCGGAGACGGTGAGCGTGGCCGTGCTACTGGCGCGCTGAATGCCCTGGCTGCTTGTGGCAATACACCGGTACTTCGTGTTGCTCTGGGCCAGCGTGACCTTTTTGAGCGTGAGCGTCGTGCCCGTCTCGCCGCGCAGGGTGCGCACCGTGCCGTCCGTGTTCACCTCAACCCACTGGTAGGTGAAGGGCCCGCTCGTGCCCGCGGCCTCGGCGGTCAGCTCGATATCCTGCCCGACAAAGGCGGCGACATCCTGCGGCTCGGTAACGAAGTTGAAGTCGTACACCGGGCTGAGCGTGACGTGGTTGTCGTAGTCATTGACTTCGTCAAAGGCGTCGAAGTTGAGAACATCGCTTCCAAGCGCACTGGAGGTGAGGTAAAGTTCGATGGTACTGTACGTCTTGCCACCCGCCAGCGTGGAAAGCGGAAGGGTCAGGCAGCGCGTGTATTCGCTCGTCAGCTCCGTCTTGAGCGCATAGCGCCAGGTCTCCTTGCCGTCCACCATCGCCACAAGCATGGGCGTCACGTCCACAGACTGCGCGCCGTCGAGGTTGCTCAAGGTGATGCGCGCGGTCGGCTTGTCGTCGAGCAGCACCACGTCGGCCTCGAGCTTCAGGTCGTTTCCGGTGAGGTCGAGATCGTATTCGTCGATCGCCTTGCCGCTCTCGTCGAGGTACGCATAGCTCACGCAGTCGGCGCTGAGCTGCGCCTTTTCAAACGTGTCCGTGCCGTTGCCTGCGCTGAGCGCGACGGGCTGCGCGGAGGTCATCATAACGGCGCTGCTCCTGCCGCCCGCAAAGGTGGCTGTGCCGGCGCTCTTTTCAAGGTCGATACCGGCCTCCAGCCCGTGCACCATCGCGGTGAGCGTCGCGTCGGTCTTGTCGCCCCAGCAGTCAAGCGGCGCGGTGAAGGAGGCCCTGAGCGTCACCTCGCCGTCGGCGGGCAGGACGCTGAGCGTTTTGGTATCCTCCTTCCACTTCGAGATCTGGCCGTCTTCGGAGCTAAAGCCGATGTTGGTGCTGTAGCGGATGAGGTGCACGATTTCGCCGTTGCTCTTCTTCGTGCCGTCGTCAAGGCGGTAGACGGCGGATTCGCCGGACTTGATGGTCTGCCCCGCCTCATTTCTCATGGCATTGTTTTTGAGGTTGAGCATGTCCACGTGCAGCTGCGTCACGAAATTGGTGCTGCTGCTCCCCTCCGGCGTGGTGAGGAAGTCGATGTCGAAATTGTAGATGGGCAGCATGCCCGTATTGCACAGGCGCAGCGTGCTGGTGAAGGTGTCACCCGGCAGGATGACGGGATAGTCCGGCGCGAGCGCCTTGACCTCCAGGCCGATCTGTATGGCGTAGGAGAACTTGCCCCAGCGGTAGTCGACGCGGCTGAACAGGCCGCTGTCCGCATAGACGCCGCTCAGGAACATGCCGTACAGGCTGCCGCTGTTTTGGGCGAGGGGCATCAGCGTGACGTCGGCGAGCTGGTTTTCATTCTTGTAGCCGGGGCGTTTGGGATCGGTGATCGAGAGCAGGGAGAAGGGCTTGCTGGCGATCTGCGTATCCGTATTGACGTAGCAGGCGTTCACGTCAAAGACCGTATCGCCCTGCCTGTTGACGGTGCTGGTGATCCAGTAGGCGTAGTGCGCGCCGTTGATCTCCATGAAGGCAAAGCCGCCCGTGCCCACGGCGACGCCCGTATCCACCGGGCTCAGGCTATCCCAGAGCGTTTGGGGGTTAATAAAGACGCCCATCCATCCCAGCCGCATGAGGAACAGACGGCTCTGCTGCAGGCCCGTATCCGCGTCGCGCACAGTGCGCAGCGCGCCGACGCCGACCTGCCGCTTGTTGTAGCGCACGTCATACTCCTCAATCATCCTGAAGGAGGTCAGATTGATGGAGCCGCCGCCGATGGACGCGATGTTATGGCCGCTTTCCCACCAGCTGGAGGCCGGTATCATGCAGAATTTGCTCTTGTCCTCCTGCGATCTGCTCTGCAGCAGCAGGAAGCATGCGGGCACATTAGCCAATGCCCCTATCCCGCTGAATTTCCTGTCCAGAAGCTGGAGCTCGACAGGCTTCAGGTCGGGATCGGTGATCGTATAATAGGCGGTCAGTTGGTAGGACTCGTATTTACTGGACATCATCACGCCGTATCGCGTGTCGGAGCCGTAGGCATACGGATGAAGCGCACCGATGACGACATCAGTTCCCCCATAGATCGCCTTGACGCGGGGCATGATGAAGCCCTTTGTCGTTTTTCCGTCTATAGAGGTGATGCGCCTTGCGCTGTCCTTGCGCGTGAACGTCACCGTGGG
>JALFHA010000333.1 GCA_022776785.1 Clostridiales bacterium
CGCCGTTCATCGCGGCAGTGGTGACAGTATACCTCGACTTTCCCCGATTGTCAACACCTTTTTACACGGTTTTTCACCGCTTCTGTGCTCTCTTTCGCCAAAAACACGAACATTTTATCGCAATACTCGCGTCATTTTTCGACATTATCCGCCATTCTTCCCCCGCTTTTGTTCACGATTCATCCATAATCCCGCATCAAACACGAACGATTGACCAAATAAAAAAATTTTTTGAAATTTTTACTTTCCTTTGCCTGCTTTTCTTTTTCCATTTCCGCAATCTATATTGTAAAAACACGTTTTGGCAAACGGATGGGCCTTCTCTGCGCGGTCAATATTTTTTCTGAGGTCTTGCTTCTCTTTCCCGGGTATAGTATACTACCTTATTATGGGTGCTTCGTACAGGAGTATCCCTAAGGAGGGATTTCCATGACGGAAGACGTCAAGGAGAAGAGCAATTTCATCTGGGAAGCCATCAAGGCTGACCTGGCCGAGGGAAAGAACGGCGGCCGCGTTCAGACGCGCTTTCCGCCCGAGCCCAACGGCTATCTGCATATCGGTCATGTGAAAGCGCTGGCGGTTGACTTCACGACCGCGGAGCGCTTTGGCGGTATCTGCAACCTCCGCTTTGACGATACCAACCCGACCAAGGAAAAGGAAGAATTCGTCGAGGCCATCAAGGACGACATCCATTGGCTCGGCTTTGAGTATGCCAATGTCTACTACGCCTCCGAGCAGTACGATCAGATCTACGAGTTTGCGCTCGATCTGATTCGCCGCGGGCTGGCCTATGTGGACGACCTCTCCAAGGAGGAAATCCGCGAATATCGCGGCACGCTCACCAAGCCCGGCAAGAATTCTCCCTACCGTGACCGCACGCCCGAGGAAAACATGGAGCTCTTCCTGCGCATGAAAAACGGCGAGTTCCCGGAGGGCTCCCGCGTGCTGCGCGCCAAGATCGACATGGCCTCGCCCAACATCAACCTGCGCGATCCCACGATCTACCGCATCAAGTACTGCACGCATCACCGCACGGGCGACAAGTGGTGCATCTATCCGATGTACGACTTTGCCCACCCCATCGGCGACGCGCTTGAGGGCGTGACGCATTCCCTTTGCTCTCTGGAATACGAGATTCACCGTCCGCTCTACGACTGGGTGGTCAACGTCTGCGGCTTTGAGCAGAAGCCCCGCCAGATCGAGTTCGCCCGCCTGAATCTCACCAACACCGTGATGAGCAAGCGCTTCCTGCGCCGCCTTGTCGAGGAGCACTACGTCTCCGGCTGGGATGACCCGCGGATGCCCACCCTCGCCGGTATGCGCCGCCGCGGCTATACCTCCGCGGCCGTTCGCGATTTCATCGACCGTGTAGGCGTCGCGAAGGCCGATTCCGTTGTGGATCTGCGCCTGCTCGAATACTGCGTGCGCAACGATCTCAACGAGGTCGCCCCGCGCGCGATGGCCGTGCTTGACCCGCTCAAGGTCGTGCTCACCAACTATCCCGAGGGCAAGACCGAGCAGTGCGTCATTGAAAACCATCCCAAGAAGCCCGAGATGGGCACGCATACCGTTCCCTTCACGCGCGAGCTCTATATCGAGCGCGAGGACTTCATGGTCGAAGCGCCGAAGAAGTACTTCCGCCTCAAGCCGGAGGGCGAGGTTCGCCTCAAGGGCGCGTACATCATCAAGTGCGAGGGCTACGATCTGAACGAGGATGGCAGCGTCGCCTGCGTCTATGCCAGCGTCGATTTCTCCAGCAAGTCCGGCTCGGAGGGAGCCGACCGCAAGGTCAAGGGCACGATTCACTGGGTCAGCGCGACGGAGAATGTCCCGTTTGAAGGCCGTCTGTACGACGTGCTGATGCTCGACGACGAGCCGGAGGCGCCCGCCGAGGCGTCGGAGGAGGCCGACGAGGAGGAGGCCGCGCCCGCGAAGGACTTCACCTCGCGTCTCAACCCCGACTCCCTCAAGGTGATTCACGGCTTTGCCGAGCCGTACCTCGGCCAGGCGAAGCCCGGCGACAGCTTCCAGTTCCTGCGCATGGGTTACTTCTGCAAGGATAAGGATTCTGCGGACAGCATGGCGGTCTTTAACCGCGTCGTGCCCCTCAAGGACAGCTACAAGCCGGAATAATCGCTTCATTATATAGCCCGTCGGGGCGGCGCGAAGGCTTCACGCTGCCCCGGTCTCCAGATCATTATAGAAGAAAGAGTGAACAAGCATGGCCGATGAAGTCCGCACGCGGTTTGCGCCCAGCCCGACGGGGTATCTCCATCTGGGCGGCCTGCGCACCGCGCTGTATACCTACCTGTTTGCCAGAAAGCATGGCGGCAAATTCATTCTGCGCATCGAGGACACCGATCAGGAGCGCGAGGTGCCCGGCGCGGTCGATTTGATTTACAAGTCCATGCGGCAGGCTGGCCTTGATTATGACGAGGGCCCGGATGTCGGCGGAGAATACGGTCCCTATGTGCAGACCCAGCGTCGCGACCTCTACCCCAAGTACGCATGGGAGCTCGTGGAGAAGGGCGGCGCATACTGCTGCTTCTGCACCAAGGAGGAGCTCGACCAGCAGCGCAAGGAGGCCGAAGCCAAGGGCGAAACCTACAAGTACAACAAAAAGTGCCTGCATACCGTCTCCCTTGAGGAGGCCAAGCGCCGCATCGCGGCGGGCGAGCCGTATGTCATCCGCCAGAACGTCCCGACCACGGGCAAGGCGTCCTTCGATGACATGCTCTACGGCCACGTCGAGGTGGACTGCGACACGCTTGATGACAATGTGCTCATCAAGGCCGACGGCCTGCCGACCTATAACTTCGCCAACGTCGTGGATGACCACCTGATGGCGATCTCCCACGTCATGCGCGGCACGGAGTATCTTTCCTCCGCCCCCAAGTACAATCTGCTCTATGAGGCCTTCGGTTGGAAGCCGCCCATCTACCTGCACCTGCCGCCCGTCATGATCGAATCCATTCTGGTGGATAAGCTCACCAAGGAGCCGATTCTCGACGCGCAGGGCAACGAGCAGCCCATCGTCCGCAAGCTCTCCAAGCGCTATGGCGATCCTTCCTTCGAGGATCTGCTCGCCAAGGGCTATCTCAAGGAGGCCATCATCAACTACATCGCGCTGCTCGGCTGGGCGCCCAAGGGCACCAATGAGGAGTTCTTCTCGATGGATGATCTCATCCACGTCTTTGACGAGAACGGCATCAACAAGAGCCCCGCGATCTTCGACACCGGCAAGCTGACGTGGTTCAATGCCGAGTACATCCGCCGCATGACGCCCGAGGCCTATGCCGAGGCCGCCAAGCCGTGGCTGACGAAGGTGCTCGATCCCGAGCGCTTTGACCTCGACCGCCTCTGCGAGCTGCTTCAGGCGCGCACCGAGATCTTCAGCCAGCTCCCGGGCATGGTGGATTTCCTGGCCGAAATGCCCGTGCTGGACATGGCGCTCTTCACCAACAAGAAGAGCAAGTCCACGCCGGAGACCTCAAAGGCCGCGCTCGCGTTCGTGCGCCCGATTCTCGAGGGCATCACCGAGTGGACGGAGGCCGCTCTGCACGATACCGTCATGTCCGCCATTCCGCAGACCGGCATGAAGAATGCCACCGTCCTCTGGCCGCTGCGCATCGCCATCACCGGTCGTGCGGCCACGCCGGGCGGAGCGTTTGAAATGGCCTATCTGCTCGGCCGCGAGGAGACGCTTCGCCGTCTCGACGCGGCAATGACCCGTCTTTAAGCGCACGCGGGCCGGACTGCTCCCCCTTGTGAGGACGCAGCCCGGCCCGTTTCCGATTTTTGGCAGCTCTGCTGCCCATCCCGAAGGAGGGATCATCACGCACGCACAGCGCGCAGAAGTCCGCGGCATCCCCGCCTTCATCCGCGGCATGGCCTTCACCCACTGGCTGCGCGAGTGCCCGTAAGCCCGACAGCAGAGAAATCGCAATCATCATATTGACTAACTGGTCGATTTGTGCCATGCTCTTCTTCACAAATAGACCGGTTGGTCATTATTTTTTTGTAGGAGGACATCATGAATCGCGAGGAAAAGAACCAGCAAACCCGACGAAGAATCATGGACAACGCGCTTGCGGAGTTCTCATACTATTTTGCGGCTAAAATCCAGCTTTGCAGAATCAGCCCCCGTTTCAATCGTAGGATGCTTCGCATCCTGCTCTGAAACTGCTTTTTCTTTTGAACAATAAGGGAACATTGGGCTGCCGACCCGGGAAACCCGCATAGTCGCACCAAAGGCGCTCCTTGCGGTTTCCAGCCTTCGCCTGCCTGATTCCGCCACAGGCGGCGGCAGGTTGCGGCTCCAAACCTGCTTGAGGGATTTCATCCCTCAAACTCCCTTCTTCGCTTCGCGCTTATATTCGAGCTTTTAA
>JALFHA010000348.1 GCA_022776785.1 Clostridiales bacterium
CCAGTAGGCAAACGTCAGCCACGGGACAATATAGTGCTCCGCGGCGTTGTCTGCGGCCATGATTGCCAGCTCGCGCGTGTGTGGCGCGCCGCGCAGCCCCTTGAGCACACCGGGCAGCAGCAGGTGATGGAATACGGCAAAGGTGAGCATGATGCTCATCGTCAGCGCGAATTCGACGTGCGCAATCAGCGGGCGCAGCGCGGCGCGCGCGTAAAGCCGGGGCGCGATAAGCGCGAAGTAGAGCAGCACCAGCAGGTTGCTCACGTTGGTGAAGTAGAGGTAGAAGCCGCGCCGACGGCGGCCTGCGTAGAAATCGCTGTGGACAGTCAGGCCGATGAGGCTGAAGACGACGAGCAGCGCGCTGAGCACCGCGCCCACGCGGCCAAAAAGGGCCGAAGGAGTGACGACGAGCATAATCCGCCTCCCAAGCTGCGTTTCCCGCCAGTCTGCGCAGGAGGGATGGGTTTTATGCGGGCAAGAGGCGCACGAGCACGGCCAGGATGGCCAGATGCGCGGGATAGAAGGCGTAGAGCAGCCAGCGGGAAACGTTCAGCTTTCGTCTCATGGGCAGGTGAACGAAGATCAGCGCGGGCAGCGCATAAATCTCCATGTTGAACGGATGCCCGAGCAGGAGATAGCCGGAGCCGCGCGCCCAATAGAAGAGAAGGAACGCGCTCGTCGCCGCCAGAGACAGCGGCGGACAGGGGCAGAGCAGGTAAAACAGCAGCATCAGCAAAATGCCGCTGAGCCCGTAGTCCAGATTGCTGGAAAACCGCGCGCACAGGACGAGCACCATCGCCGCCAGCGCCCATTGGCGGCTGCGCAGGCAGCACAGCAGCGCGAGCCCCAGCAGCAGCGACAGCAGGATGCTGGGCTTTTGCCAGCTATTGATATAAAAGCTCCACGCCGCGCGCAGCGGGCTTTCGGTGAAGGAAACGGCGTACATCGCGCTGTTTTCATGCGCCAGCGCCAGCGCGTAGAGCGGCTGGGAGATCAGCGCCAGCGCCGCGATGCGGGACAGATAGCGCAGCGGATTGCGCGTATAGACCGCGCCCACGGCGATGCAGTAGGCGAACATCGGGAACGCCAGCCGCCCGATGTATCGCAGCCACGGCACGCCGGGGAAGAGCATCTTGCCCGCGTGATCGACGGCCATGAGCACGCACGCCAGCAGCTTGATGAGCGTCGTATTCTGATTGGTGCGCACATGCTCGGGTGCGAAAAGCCGCGCAATGGGCGCCGCCGCGCGCGCGCTCAGCGAAAGTCGGGCCACAGACATCCCTCCGGCATCAGAATAATGAGCCTATTGTAGCCCAGGGTACAAGGAAATGTCAAGCCGGAAACATTTCCTTAACATTTGTCTGCTACACTATCTGCAGATACCTGTCGTCGGGGCAAAACAGACTGAAAGTCGGGAGGAAGACTATGGTGCATGTGCTCGTCGTCGAGGACGACGCCCGCCTCAACAGCATCGTCTGCGCCAGCCTCAGCGCCAGCGGCTATGCGGCGCACGGCTGCCTGAGCGCGCAGCAGGCGCTGGAAACGCTGGCGGAGCGCAGAATCGACCTGATCGTTTCCGATATCATGATGCCGGGGGTGGACGGCTTTCAGCTCGTCAGCCATGTGCGCAGCCTGAATCGGACCATTCCCATCCTGCTGATGACAGCACGGGATGATCTGGCCGCCAAGCGCCGGGGCTTCCGCGCGGGGATTGACGACTACATGGTCAAGCCCATCGACGTGGACGAGCTGCTGCTGCGCATCGAGGCGCTGCTGCGCCGCGCGCGCATCGAGGCCGAAAAGAGACTGACGGTCGGCCGCGTTGTGCTGGACGCGGAGGAGCTCAGTGCCTATGTGGACGGGCAGGAGGTCGCGCTGACTGTGCGCGAATTCAACATCCTCTACAAGCTGCTGTCCTATCCACGCAGGACGTTCTCCCGCGCGCAGCTGATGGACGAATTCTGGAGCGGGGAGAGCACGGCCAGCCTGCGCGCCGTGGACGTGTACATCACGCGCATCCGGGAGAAATTCTCCGGCTGCGAGGATTTCAAAATCGTCACCGTCCACGGTCTGGGCTACAAGGCGGTGACCGCATGAACGCGCCGCTGAAGCTGAAGCGGGAGCCAAGAGACCCCCGCGTGCGCCGCCGCTTGTTCTCGTGGCGGATGTTTTTGCTGATTCTGCTGGTGCTGCTCGTGCTCAGCGCCACCACGGTGCTCATCCTCGAGCTGGTGCTCAAACGGGAATTCTTTTCCGTCGCGGCGAGCATGGGCGCGGGCACATACTGGGTGACGGCGGCGTTTCTGGCGGCCGTCGTGCTCCAGCTTGTCAACAGCGCGAAGTTTGACCGCCCGCTGCGGCGGCTGAGCCGTGCCATGCGCATGGTCGCCGGGGGAGACTTCACCGTCTCGCTCGAGCCCGCGCATCCCAGCAGCAAGCTCGACGAGCTGGACGTGATCTTTGAGGATTTCAATCTCATGGTGCGCGAGCTTCGCAGCATCGAGACGATGAAGGACGACTTTGTCGCCAGCGTGTCCCATGAGATCAAGACGCCTCTGGCCGTCATCAGCAGCTATGCGGCGGCGCTGCAGCGGGCGGAGCTTACGCAGGAGGAACGCGAGCAGTATGCCGCGACGATCGCCTCCGCCAGCGAGGGTCTGAGCCGTCTGGTGACGAATATCCTGCGCCTGAGTAAGCTGGAAAACCAGGGCATCACGCCTAGGCCCGTGCCCTATGACCTCACACGCCAGCTTTCCGACTGCGCGCTGGCCCATGAGGAGGCGTGGGAGGAAAAGGACATCGAGTTTGACGCGCAGCTGGAGGAGCGCGTCATGGTGACGGCGGATGAGAGCATGATGGAGATCGTCTTCAACAACCTCATCGCCAATGCCGTCAAATTCACGGAGCGCGGCGGGCGTATCGTGCTGCGGCAGGAGCGCGACGGCAGCGAGGTGGTCGTCACCATTTCGGACACGGGCTGCGGCATGGACGAGGAGACGGTGAAGCATATCTTCGACAAGTTCTATCAGGGGGATACCTCCCATGCGGGCGAGGGTAACGGGCTCGGGCTGACGCTCGTGCGCCGCGTGCTGGAGATCTCCGGCGGCAGCATCGCCGTGCGCAGTGCGAGGGGCGAGGGCTCGGAGTTCATCGTGCGCCTGCCGCTCGGTCAGAAAAAATGAAAGCAAGGATTCATATTTCTGCAACAAATCCCCATCATTTCGGCAACGTGCAGGGAGTATAATCTGCTCGGCATAAGCCCTCGCGAGGACGGCGCAGCGCCGCTTTTCGCTGGGAGGAGATACGGTTGGGAGGCATTTTCATGAGCAGAATTCTTCTCGTTGCTGAGACCGGCAGCGATTTGACGCCCGAGCTGGCTGCGCAAAATGGCGTGACCCTCGTGCCGATGCACGTTTCCTTCGGAGGACAGACGCTTGACGACGGCGCGTTTCCGGTGAAGGAGATGTTCGAGCACTACAAAACCACGCGCGAGCTGCCGCGCACCAGCGGCTGCACGCCGCACGACTTTGAGGTCGTCTTTGAGCGCATGCTGCGCGAGAATCCCGATGCACAGATTCTGCATCTGGCGTATTCCGCCTGCACGACCTGCTCCATGCAGAGCGCCATCATCGCCGCGCAGGGAAACGAGCGCATCGTCTCCATCGATACCAAGAGCGTGACGGCGGGGCAGACGGCGATCATCCTGCGCGTGGCGGCATTCCTGCGTGCGCATCCCGACGCGACGATGGACGAGGCGCTTGCGGAAACCCGCCGCGCGGTGGCGCAGATTCGCATGGCGTTCTTTCCGGGCGATCTGGATTACCTGCGCGCGGGAGGACGCGTGAGCAATGCCGCCTATCTGGGCGCGATGATTCTCGGGCTGCACCCGCTCATCGAGATCAACGACGGCAGGCTGATGTCCACAAAGAAGTATCGCGGCTCGATGGAGCGCGTCGTCAAAAAGCTGATGAGCGAGTACCCCGACAGGGAGAGCCTCGACCGCGGGGAGCTGTATCTCATCTATGGCCGCGGCCTGAGCGAGCAGCTCATGCGCGAGGTGGAGGACATCGCGCGAGGACAGGGCTTTGAGAAGGTGACGTGGGTGCAGACCGGCTGCGTCATCGCCGCGCATAGCG
>JALFHA010000359.1 GCA_022776785.1 Clostridiales bacterium
AGCAGCATCAGCGACACGCCCGTGACGACCTCGGAGTTGAGCATCGGCAGGTTGACGATGGAGAGCAGCATGTGGCGCGGCCGCTTCTTCATCTGGAAGAGCGCAATCGCGCCGACCGTGCCCAGCAGCGTGGAAATGAGCGCGGCAAGCAAGCCGATGGACAGCGTAGTGCCCAGCGCGGACATGATAGCCTTGTCGGTGAACAGCTCCTGATACCAGCGCAGCGTGAAGCCGCCCCACGTTGCGCGCGACTTGCTGTCGTTAAAGGAATAGAGGATCAGCAGCACAATCGGCGCATAGAGGAACGCCATGATGAGGCCGACATACGCCTTTCTCAGCTTTTTCATCAGAGGATGCGCACCTCCTTCGCAGGCTCCTCCTCCTTGTCGATGCGGTTCAGCGCGCCCATGAACGCGAGCACGACCACCATCACCAGTAGGGAGAGCGTCGAGCCGAAGTGCCAGTCGCTCGACTTGCCGAACTGATTCTGGATGATGTCGCCGATGAGCGGCACCTTGCCGCCGCCCATCAGCTGACTGATGACAAACGTCGTCACCGCGGGGACGAAGACCATCGTCACGCCCTCGAGCACGCCGGGCAGCGAGTAGGGCAGCGTCACGCGCAGAAAGCTCTGCACGGGGCTGGCGCCCAGATCAGCGGCGGCCTCCAGCAGGCTGTGGTCCGTCTTTTCGATGACGGTGTAAATGGGCATAATCATGAAGCTCAGGTAGTTGTAGACCATGCCGAGGATGACCGCGTTCTCGTTGTAGAGGAAGATGATCTTCTTGCCCACGCCCATGCTCTCAAGCCAGCTGTCCAGCGCGGGGATGGCCTCGCGCAGCGACGCGATCCAGCTGTTGAGGATGCCGGAATTCTCCAGAATCGACATCCACGAATAGGTGCGCAGCAGGAAGTTCATCCACATCGGCAAGATGATGAGCATCAGCCACAGGCCGGGGCGCTTGAAGTCCCTGCCGCTGAGGATGAGCGCCACCGGATAGCCCAGCAGCAGGCAGATGAGCGTGGTGATGACCGCAATCTTCAGCGAGCGCAGCAACAGCTTGAGGTAAGTCGGCTCCAGCATCCGCCTGAAGTTGGAAAGGGAAACCACCGTCTGCTTCTGCGGCCGCTGCGCCGTGACCGTGCCGTTCTCCAGCCGGAAGGCCGCGGAGCCGTCCTCCAGCACGATTTCGGTATAGGCCGGCGTCTCCTCCACCGTCACGCCGTACCAGACGATCAGCGCCAGCGGCACGACGATGAAGATCACCGCCCAGAGCACAAACGGCGGGAGTAGCGCCCTGTTCTTCTTCATGCTGCGCCTCCCGTCCGCGCGCGGTCGGCGTGCTTTTTGAGCACGTCGGGCGAGCAGTCGCTCTTGCGCATCACCTGAATATCCTCCGGCGCGACGGTCAGCTTGACCGGCGTGCCCACGCTGCGCGCGTGCGTGGAGTGCACCAGCAGCACGCTGTCGCCCGCGCGCACCTTCATCTCATAGTGCACGCCCTTGAACAGCAGCGACTCCACCACGCCCTCCGGCACGCCGCAGACCGGGTCGTCGATGGGCTTGAGCTTCACGTCCTCCGGGCGCAGCACCACGTCCACGTCGGCGTTCTCGCCAAAGCCGGTGTCCACGCATCTAAAGTCGCAGCCGAGGAAGCGCACCAGCCCGTCGCGCAGCATCACGCCGGGAAGGATGTCGCTGTCGCCGATGAAGTCCGCGACAAAGGCGTTCTGCGGCTCGTTGTAGATGTCCTCCGGCGTGCCGAGCTGGAGAATCTGCCCCGCGCGCATGACGGCGATGCGGTCGCTCATGGTGAGCGCCTCCTCCTGGTCGTGCGTCACGAAGATGAACGTAATGCCGCTCTCTCGCTGGATGCGCTTGAGCTCGAGCTGCATCTCGCGGCGGAGCTTGAGGTCGAGCGCGCCCAGCGGCTCGGCGAGCAGCAGCACGTCGGGCTGGTTGATGAGCGCGCGCGCGATGGCCACGCGCTGCTGCTGGCCGCCGGACTGGCTGGCGATCCGCCGCTTT
>JALFHA010000364.1 GCA_022776785.1 Clostridiales bacterium
CTCAAGATTATCGAGGGCACGGTCGCCAGCGTGCCGCCGCAGGGCGGGCGCAAGCATCCGCACCAGGAGTTCATCCAGATCGATACGACGAACATCCTCTTTATCTGCGGCGGCGCGTTTGACGGGATCGACAAGATCATCGAAAAGCGCCAGGGCGCGGGCTCGCTGGGCTTTGGCTCCGAGGTCAAGAGCCGCGAGAAGCGCAACGTCGGCGAGGTGCTTGCCGATATCCGCCCGGAGGATCTGCTCAAGTTTGGCCTGATTCCCGAGTTTGTGGGCCGCCTGCCGATCATCGTCACGCTCGACAACCTCGACGAGGACGCGTTGGTGCGCATCCTCACCGAGCCGCGCAACGCGCTGGTCCGCCAGTACAAGCGGCTGGTGGAGATGGACGGCGTGGAGCTCGACTTCGAGGACGCCGCGCTGCGCGCCATCGCCGAGAAGGCCATCGCCCGCAAGAGCGGCGCGCGCGGCCTGCGCGCCATCATCGAGGACGCGCTGATGGGCACGATGTTCGAGCTGCCCTCCCGCGGCGATGTGAGCCGCGTGGTCGTGACGGAGGACACCATCACGAAGAATCAGGAGCCGACGCTCGTGCCGGGCGAGCCCAAGAGAAAGCTCGTCAGCGGCAAGGTGCGCCGGGACGGCTCCGAGGCCGCGGCAGCGAGAAGGCCGTCGGTATCCTGAACGGACGTGGATAAAAACGAAGAACCGGGCGCGGAGAGCGGGTTGCTTTTCCGCGCCCCGTTTTTTCTTCGAGCGGAAATTGGATAAAACCGGCTCTGGCCGCGAACGGCTGCGGCAGCGCGTACAGGTCAAACACCCGTTGTTGCAAAAAGCGCGCCGTTCGGGTATAATACCAGCATATCGGCGCGAAACTACCGAATAACGCGCCGGTGAAGGAGGAAACAGACATTGGCCAAGTCAAAGAAGATCAGCACGCAGCCGGTCAGCCTGCCGATGCTGCCGCTGCGCGGGCTGATGGTCTTTCCCTATATGGTGCTGCACTTCGACGTGGGCCGCAAGCGGTCCATTGCCGCGCTGGAGCAGGCCATGCTGGGCGATCAGCGCGTGTTTCTGGTCGCGCAGCGCGATATGGACGTGGACGACCCGAATGTTGACGATATTTACCATGTGGGCACGATTGCGACGGTCAAGCAGGTGCTCAAGCTCCCGGGCGACAACATCCGCGTGCTTGTGGAGGGCAAAAGCCGCGCCGTTCTGCGCGCGGTAACGCAGGAGGAGCCCTGCTTCGAGGCTGCGCTCGACGAGGTGATTCCGCAGAGCGCGCGCGCCTCCATCGAGACGGACGCGCTGCTGCGCACGGCGCATGGGTATTTCGAGGATTATTGCAAGATGAGCGGCCGCGTGTCCTCCGAGACGATGCAGGCCGTGCTGGAAATCGAGGAGCCCGGCCAGCTCGCCGACGTGATGGCCGCCAACGTGCTCACACGCGTGGAGGACAGGCAGCAGATTCTCGAGGAGTTTGACGACGTGGCGCGGCTGGAGGCCGTCTGCGCGGTGCTGGTGCGGGAGACGGAGCTGGCGGGCGTGGAGAAGAAGGTTCAGGCCCGCGTGCGCAAGCAGATCGAGCAGAATCAGAAGGATTACTTCCTGCGCGAGCAGATCAAGGCCATTCAGACGGAGCTGGGCGATAAGGACGCCACCGATGTCGAGGATCTGCGCGAGCGGCTTGAGAAGACCCCGATGAACGACGAGGCGCGTGAGAAGGCCGCCCGCGAGCTGGAGCGCCTGAGCCGTATGGCTCCGGGCAGCCCGGAGATCGGCGTGACGCGCACCTATATCGAATGGCTGCTCGATCTGCCGTGGGGCAAGAGCACGCCGGACAACCTCGACCTGCGCCGTGCGCGCCGCGTGCTGGCGGAGGATCACTACGGCCTTGAGGAGGTCAAGGAGCGGGTGGTCGAGTATCTGGCTGTCTGCCGCATCAAGAACAACATGAAGGGCCCAGTGCTCTGCTTTGTCGGCCCGCCGGGCGTGGGCAAGACCTCCATCGCCAAGTCCATCGCCCGCGCGCTGGGGCGCAAGTTCGTGCAGATGTCGCTGGGCGGCGTGCGCGACGAGGCTGAGATCCGCGGCCACAGGCGCACCTACATCGGCGCGATTCCGGGACGCATCATCTCCTCCATCAAGCAGGCGGGCACGATGAACCCCGTTTTCCTGCTCGATGAGATCGACAAGATGGCCTCCGACGTGCGCGGCGATCCGGCCAGCGCGATGCTCGAGGTGCTCGACAGCGCGCAGAACAGCATGTTCCGCGACCACTACCTCGAGGCCCCGTTCGACCTGTCGGGCGTGATGTTCATCACGACGGCGAACTCCGTGGACACCATCCCGCGGCCGCTGCTTGACCGCATGGAGCTCATAGAGGTCAGCGGCTATACCGAGGAGGAGAAGCTGCAAATCGCCAAGCGCCACCTGCTGCCCGTGCAGATTGCCGAGCATGGGCTGGAGCCCAAGAGCGTGCGCGTAGGCGAGAAGGTCATGCGCAGCCTGATTCAGGGCTACACGCGTGAGGCGGGCGTGCGCACGCTGCAAAGAACCATCGGCAAGGTGGTGCGCAAGAGCGCCGTGATGATGCTCGACGACGACGTGCAGACCGTGACGGTCACGCCCGAGCGGCTGGAGGCGTTCCTCGGCGCGCCGCGCTATCACTACGAGAAGGCCGGTAAGAAGCCGGAGGTCGGCGTGGTCAACGGGCTGGCGTACACGGTGGTCGGCGGCGATACGCTGCAAATCGAGACGACGACCATGCCCGGCACGGGCCAGCTCGAGCTGACCGGCAGCCTCGGCGACGTGATGAAGGAGAGCGCCCGCGCGGCGAAATCCTTCGTGCGCGCGCACGCGGCGGAGTTTGGCGTGGATGCGGAATTCTACAAGAAGCTCGACATCCACATTCACGTCCCGGAGGGAGCCGTGCCCAAGGACGGCCCAAGCGCAGGCGTGACGATGACGACGGCGCTGGTGTCCGCGCTGACGGGCATCGCCGTGCGCCAGAACGTCGCCATGACCGGAGAAATCACGCTGCGCGGGCGCGTGCTGCCCATCGGCGGGCTGAAGGAAAAGCTGCTTGCCGCGCACAGGGCGGGCATCGACACGGTGCTCATCCCGAAGGAAAACGTGAAGGACCTTGAAAAGGTTCCCGCCAACGTGCTCGAGGCGATCCACATCGTCCCGGTGGAGGATGTGCATGAGGTGCTGGATGTCGCGCTCTGCGATAAGCCCTCGCCGCGCGCCGGTCAGCCGGAGAGGAGCACTGCGGCAGTCATCCCGGCTGTGGAAAACGCCTCACAGGCGCAGCCGGTGCTTCAGGCCTGAGCCAATAACAGGAAAGCCGCGGAACGTGCCGCGGGCAGGGAGAAAACGAATGATTGTAAAACGCGCGGACTTTATCACCTCGATGAAGGAATACGGTAGCTTTGCAACCAAGGGATGCCCGGAGGTGGCCTTTGCCGGAAAGAGCAATGTGGGCAAATCCTCGATGATCAACCGGCTCACCAACCGCAGCAAGCTGGCCAGAACCAGCCAGACCCCCGGAAAGACGCGACTCATCAACGTCTATCAGCTCAACGGCGAGGTGAACCTCATCGACCTGCCGGGCTACGGCTTTGCAAAGGTCAGCAAGGAGGAGAAGCTCTCCTGGGGCAGGATGATGCAGAATTACTTTGCGCAGACGGAGGATCTGTGTCACGTCTTTCATCTGGTGGATATCCGCCACGAGCCGACGCAGGAGGACAGGGAGATGAACCTGTTCCTCAGGCAGGCGGGGATTCCCTTCTCCGTCGTGGCGACGAAGGCGGACAAGATCAGCCGCGGCGCGAGGCTCAAGTATATCGCGCCCATCTGCCGGGCGCTGGCCGTACAGCCGTGGCAGGTGCTTCCCTTCTCTGCTGAGGATGGCACGGGCAGGGAGGAACTGCTTGAGCGCATCGAGCAGGTCTGCTATACCGCCGAGGAGGAGGGCGACGCGGAGCTTACGCGCAGGGACGAGGAAAAAGAGTGATAAAAAAACTGCCGCATTGCCGGCCCGGAGAGGGATCAGGCAGTGCGGCAGCGTTTATTCCATTTCATACTGTTCTCAATTCAAACCAAGCTATCACAGATTCACCGTCAGGTGTCGCTTCGCTCCCTGACTACTCTGCAAAAACGCTTAATCAATGAGGAACGTTGGGCTGCCGCCCAAACCTGCTTGAGGGATTTCATCCCTCAAACTCCCTTCATCGCTTCGCGCTATAGCTCGTTTTTATCTAAGATTAGTATCAAGCTTTCTTCCGGCCTGCTTTTCATCCCACAGGCCGTACTGCTCCGTGTTGCGCAGCGCGGAGAGCATGTAGTCCTTGAGCTGCGGATAGGTTTTGGAGAGCGTTTTGATGAGCTCCTTGATCTCCTCGCGCTTGGAATTGCCGTCCGCCGGGCAAGGGTTGTGGATCACCGGCAGATTCAGCGTTTTGACGACGTGGATGACATGCTTCTCCGGCACATAGACCATCGGGCGGATGACCGTCACGCCCTTTCGGGAGAGATAGGTATTGGGATGGAAGGTGTGCAGCCGCCCCTCAAAGATCAGCGACATGAGCAGGGTTTCAATCGCATCGTCGCGATGGTGGCCCAGCGCGACCTTGGTGCAGCCCGCGGCCAGCGCCGCATCGTTGAGCGCCCCGCGGCGCATCTTCGCGCAGAGCGCGCAGGGGTTGCTCTCCTTGCGCACGTCAAAGATGATGTGCGCGATTTCCGTATCGAGCACCGTATAGGGCACGTCAATCTGCTCGCACAGCGCGCGGATGGGCTCCACGTCAAACGGCTCCAGCCCCATCTTCAGCGTGATGGCCTGAAGGGTGAAGTCCTTGCCGGAGAATTTGCGGTAGAGCGAAAGTGCATAGAGCAGCAGCAGGCTGTCCTTCCCGCCGGAAACCCCGACGGCAATGCGGTCGCCGGGAGCAATCATCTCAAAATCGGTATCCGCCTTGCGGATGCAGCCCAAAACAGTCTTCATCAAAGCAGCACCTCCTGTCTTTCTGGCAGGGGTAGTATACAAAAAGAAACGAAAAATGTCAATCGCCGCGTGCATTTGCGATTCGGGATAGGGGTTGAAAGCAGAACGGGAATATGCTATAATAATACGATGTTAGAATATGCTGGATAATGCGGACTGTGGCATAGAGCAAGGGGACAAACGATGAGGTTTCTGAAGGAAAACGCATGGCTGCGTAAGGCGGGCATGTTCATGCTGGATATGGTCTTCGTGTTCATTTCCATCTATGTGAGCATGGAGCTTCGCTTTGAAATGTATATTCCTGAGCGTCATCTTGAAACGCTCAGAAGTGCGCTGCCGATTCTGGTGGGCTGCTATATGGTCTGCTATGCGCTCGGCGGCATTTACCAGATCATGTGGCGATACGCCGGCGTGCGCGATGTGGCGCGGCTGACGCTGCTTAGCGGCATTGCCTGCGGCCTGACGCTGGCAGCCAATCAGTTTTTCGCCCTGGGGCTTTTCCGCGGCGTGCTGCTGATGGTGCCGCTGATCGCGACCCTTGCCATCGGCGGCAGCAGGATGCTCTGGCGCGTCTTCTCCAAGGACAGGATTCCCGGCGGCCTCGGCGACGCGATGCCTGTGATGATCGTCGGTGCGGGCGAGGCGGGCGCGTATGCCGTCAATATCTGCAACAAGAACCCCAAGCAGCTCGGCAAGCCTGTGCTGCTGGTGGATGACGCGAAGAACAAGCAGGGGCTGCGCATCCAGAATGTGCCCGTTCGCGGCACGACGAAGGATATCCCCAAGCTGGTGACGCGCTATGGCATCCGCGAAATCATCGTGGCCATTCCCTCTCTGGGCAACAGCGAGAAGATGCAGCAGATTCTGGAGCTGTGCAATGAATCGCGCTGCCACACGCGGATGGTCTCCGAGCCGGCCGATGTGGACGCCGCCACGGGGGAGAGAGCGCCGTTCATCCGCGAGCTGAATATCTCCGACTTTCTCTCCCGCGACGAGATTGAGCTGGATACCGCGTCCATCGCGGGCTATCTCTCTGGCAAGACGGTCATGGTGACGGGCGGCGGCGGCTCCATTGGCTCGGAAATCTGCCGTCAGATCATGCACTTCAAGCCGAAGCTGCTGATTATCTTCGAGATTTATGAAAACTGCGCCTATGAGCTGGAGTATGAGCTGCGCCAGCGCTACGGCAATGCCTGCCCGGTCATCACGCTGATTGGCTCCATCCGCGACAGACAGCGGCTTGACGAGGTGTTTGAAGAGTATCATCCGGAGGTGGTCTTCCATGCGGCGGCGCACAAGCATGTGCCGCTGATGGAGCGTAGCCCCGCTGAGGCGATCAAGAACAACGTCTTCGGCACGCGCAACCTGCTGGAGTCGGCCAGCGCGCACGGCGTGGAGCGGCTGGTGCAGCTCTCCACGGACAAGGCGGTGAACCCGACCAACGTCATGGGGGCGACGAAGCGCATCACGGAGATGCTGATTCAGCGCTACGGCGAAAAGACGGATATGAAGTGCATGGCCGTGCGCTTTGGCAACGTGCTGGGCAGCCACGGCAGCGTGATCCCGCTGATGGAGGCGCAGATTCGCAAGGGCGGCCCCGTGACGGTGACACACCCGGACATCACCCGCTATTTTATGACGATTCCCGAGGCGGCGCAGCTCGTGCTGCAGGCGGGCGGCATTGCGAAAAGCGGATCGATTTTCGTGCTGGATATGGGTGAGCCCGTCCGAATCATGGATTTGGCGAAAAAGCTGATCCGCGCCTATGGCTATGAGCCGAATGTCGATATGCCCATCAAGATCATCGGTCTGAGGCCGGGCGAGAAGCTCTACGAGGAGCTGCTGATGGACTCTGAGCGCGACAAGATGACGAAAACGGCGCACAAGAAGATCTTTGTCGCCAATGTGGACAAGGTGAGCGACGAGCAGTTTGAGCGCATGATGAGCACGCTCGAGGAGGTCGTGGACAAGAACGACGAGCGCGCTGTGGAGGCCATTGCCGAGGTGGTGCCGACCTTCCACCCATGGAAGGACCGGAAGCCGGACGGGGAACGGGCCGCAGGCTGACAGGGAAAACGGAATATGCAACCGAGCGGACGCCCTCATCGTGAGGCGTCCGCTCGATGATTATGCCGTCTTATCTGGCCTTGTCCTGAGGTGGAAATCCGCGTCATAATAGAGCGACAGATCGCGGCACAGGCGGTCATTCAGGCACCTGAGCGCATCGCGATAGGCTCTGTAGGGCGGGGACAGCCGCTCGAGCGCGGGCAGGAATACGTCGTAATAGCCGCAGTCCTTGAGGCGGCGCATCGTCTGGCGCTTGGCCAGCTCAATGGGAGAAAGGCGGTGCGGCAGGCGCTCCCGCTGCTCAACGGTCTTGCGCGTTTGCTCCCGGATGCGGGCATAGGCGGTCTCGTCCGGGCTGAGCAGGGCTTTGAGCTGTGCATCCATTTGGGCGGCCATCTGCTCCGCCTGCGCAGCATTCGGCACGGCGGCCAGCCGCATGGACAGGCGAAGGAGAAGCGGCAGGCGCAGACCGGGATCATCCCAAAAGGCGAGCACCTGTGCATAGGCCTCGCGCTGCTCCTGCGTGACGATGCGCACGCGAAGATAGGGTGCGAAGTGCGCAGCCAGATAGCGGCCGAACGGCCCGGGAAGCTGCGTGCGGATGGCCTGCGAAAGCGAGTCAAAGTCAATCGCTTCGTCAAGCGCCTGCGCGTCGCGCGTGCTGAGAAAATCCTCGAGAGCGTGCAGCTCCTGCTCGCGCTCGTGCAGCTCCCCGCGCTTCTTTTCGAGGATCTCTTGCAGAAGGGCGCCGTCATCTCTGTCCAGCAGGCGGCGGATGTCCTCCACGCTGATGCCCAGCTTGCGGTAAGCCTGTATTTCGTGCAGGCGGCGTATATCCTCCTGCGTGTAGTCGCGGTAGCCGTTTTCCTCCCGCGCGACGGCGGGCAGAAGCCCCTTTTCCTCGTAGAACTTGATGGCCCGGCAGGTGCAGCCGACGGCCTGCGCAGCTTCCTTGATGCGCATGACGCTCGCTCCCTTCGATTGGTGTGCGCCCAGTATACGCCTGTACGCTGCGGACAGGTCAAGAGAAAAGGCGAAATTTCTTCATTAAATCAGCCTTCTGCGCTGCGGATGGCCTGTGCAGCGATGAGAAACTCCTCCATTGAGGCAAAGCCGCCCTGAAGCTCGCGCTGCGCTTCGAGCGCGCGGCACTGTGCGAGGGTCAGACCGTTCATGGAGAAGAAGTCCACGGCGGCGGCTGTGTTCGCGTCAAAACGCAGCGGCTCGAGCTGCTCCGCGTCCCACGGCATGGGGCGGATGAGCTTGTCGCCATCCACCCACAGAGCGGGAGAGACGGCGCCGTCGAGCGCGAGTGCCCCGGAGAGCAGGCCGTCCATTATCTGCTTCTTGAATGC
>JALFHA010000152.1 GCA_022776785.1 Clostridiales bacterium
GCACAGTCGAGCCTCGTCGCCTACAGCGGCGTGCCCGGCGCGTTCAGCGAGAGCGCCGTCGTCGGCTTCTTCGGCGAGGACTGCGAGCGCGTGAGCTTCAAGACCTTCGAGGACGTCTTCGCCGCCGTCGCCGAGGGGCGCGCCAAGTACGGCGTCGTGCCGGTGGAAAACTCCTCCTCCGGCTCCATCAACACCGTCTACGACCTGATGGGCAAGTACCGCTGCCACATCGTCGGCGAGCAGCTCGTGCGCGTGGAGCACTGCCTGCTCGGCGTGCCTGGCGCCACGCTTGACGACGTGACGACCGTGTTCAGCCACGAGCAGGGCTTTGCCCAGTGCCCGGCCTTCCTCGCCGAGCACCCGGACTGGGTGCAGAAGCCCTACTTCAACACCGCCATCGCCGCGCAGCACGTCGCCGAGCTGGGTGACAGGCGCTGCGCCGCCATCGCCTCGCGGCTAGCCGCCCGGCACTACGGGCTTGCCATCCTCGCGCCGGACATCCACTCCTTCACCGGCAATCACACGCGCTTCTTCGTCGTCAGCGCCTCGCCCACGCCCATCGGCGTGCCGGACAAGGCGACCATCACCTTCACGCTGCGCCATGAGCGCGGCACGCTGATGCGCGCGCTCTCCAGCTTTGTGGCGCTGGGCATGAACCTGACGCACATCGAGTCCCGCCCGCTGCACGACAGCAACTGGGAATACTGCTTCTATGTCGATCTCATCGGCAATGTGGCCGAGGACAACCTGCGCGTGCTGCTCTCCTCGCTCGATTCGGACTGCGAGAACTGCCGCCTGCTGGGCGCATACCGCGCCGCCCGGGAGGAGGATGCGCATGAATAAGCATCTTTTCCTCATCGGCATGATGGGCTGCGGCAAGAGCACGCTCGGCGCGCTGCTCGCCCGGGAGCTGCGCACGCCCCTGCTCGACCTCGACGCGGACATCGAGCGCTATGAGGGGCGCAGCATCCCGGCCATCTTTGCAAGCGCGGGCGACGCGGGCTTCCGCATTGCCGAAACCGCCGCGCTGCGCCGCGCCTGCGCGGGCGCGCCCTGCATCGTCGCCACGGGCGGCGGCATCGTCACGCGCGAGGAAAACATCGCGCTGATGCGGGAAAGCGGGCTGGTCGTCTTTCTCTGCCGCCCGCTCGAGGACATCATCGCGCAGGTGCGGCAGGATACCCGCCCCAACCTCGCCGGGGACAAGGCCGAGCGGATGCGCACGCTCTACGCTCAGCGCGAGGCGCTCTACCGCCGCGCCGCGCACCTGTGCTTTGACAATTCAGCGCCGCAGCAGCAGGCCGCGCGCACGCTCGCGGCGCTCGCGCCGGTGAGGGAAATCATGGAAAAATAAGGCAAATCCCACAGCTGCCGTTTGACCGGCCTGCGGGATTTCTTTTTTCTGTTATACACCCTTGACACACGCACTCGCCCACGCGATGACCTGCTCTCCAACCTTCTGCGCGCTGAGGCCGTCGGTATTCAGCCAGTCCACATTCGGCTTTTGCGCAAACCACGCGCGCTTGAGCGGCATCAGGTGCGTCAGGTGATGCTCAAAGAACGTGCGTGAGCGCGTCGCGTCGCCGTCCCTGCGCCGCCGCAGCGTGTCCTCCGATGCGTCGAGAAAGAGGATTCTCTCCGGTATACAGCGCCGCACGGCGGACAGCTCATGCTCCAGCGCGTCCGCCACGGGCCAGCGCTGCCCGACGCTCTCCGGGTAGCACAGCGTATAGAATTCGATTTCCTCCGCGCCGAAGTCCATCACCGTGCAGGGTGCGTCCTTCACCCGCTCATAGCGGTCAATTTCGTTTTGCAGCCACAGCTTTTGGATTTGCACATAGTCCTCAAACCGGTTCTTGTCAAGCTTGTGCCGCCTGACCTCTGCGATGACCGTCGCATTGTCCTCATAGCTGACGCACAGCTCCGGGGCGTGCGTTTCGAGGTATCTCAGCGCCGTCGTCTTGCCGACGGCCATGCAGCCCTGAAGCGAAAGCACCATGCCTTTGCCCCCTTACAGCCGTGCGCGGATGGCGCGCAGCTCCGACTTGCGTGCCTCATCGATGCGCCTACTCTCCAGCGCCTTCTGTATGGCCTTGCGCCGCGTCCATGTCTCCAGCCGCACCTGAGCCACATAGGGCAGCGCCGCGTCGTACTGCTGATCGAGCGCCGTGGCGAACAGCCACGCCACCATCATGCGCACATAGTATTCCTCACGGCGCACGGCGGCGGCCTCCTCGAGCACGCCCGGCTCAAAGCGCTCGCCCAGAAAGTGGCGCATCAGCAGCCCGAGTCCAAAGCGAACGGTGTACGGATGCGCGTCCGCCATCATACGTCGGGCGGGCTCGCGCAGCTCCCCTGCATGGCGCGCAAAGCACGGCGGGGTGAGCTGGTCGCAGGTCGCCCAGTTATCCACAAAAGGCAGAAAGCGTTCCACCGCCGCAAGGCACTCGGGAAAGCCGCCGATGCGCTCAATCAGAAAGGCATGGAGCTGGTTTTCCTCGAACAGCTCATGCGGAGCAGCGGCCAAAAATTCCTCTGCCTGTGCCGTGCCCGCCAGCTCCCGCGCCAGCGCGCGCAGCGCGGGCGTGCGCACGCCGACGATGCGCTCCGGCGGTAGGCTGGGAATCAGCCTTCTTTGAAATACCGCATAGGGCTCGTCCCGCAGGGCGAGCAGCCGCTCCCGGATTCCCGTCATCTCTGCCATACGCTCCTCCTTTGGGTGCGCCTTCTCTCCGGAAAATGCTTGAAGGGGCCGAAGCCCCTCCAAATATATCCGGCCCTTGCGGCCATTTGCCCAAAGCCATGATTTTTTGCATCTGCTGCGATTGCGTCACAGATTGCCGCGCGTCATCCTTTACCGGATGACCTCCTTGCCGCCCATGTACGGGCGCAGCGGCGCCGGGATGCGCACGGAGCCGTCGGCGTTGAGGTTGTTCTCCAGGAACGCGATGAGCATACGCGGCGGCGCCACGCAGGTGTTGTTGAGCGTGTGCGCGAAGTACTTGCTGCCATCCTTGCCCTTGACGCGGATGCCCAGACGGCGCGCCTGCGCGTCGCCCAGCGTCGAGCAGGAGCCAACCTCGAAGTACTTCTTCTGGCGCGGGCTCCACGCCTCCACATCGCAGCTCTTGACCTTGAGGTCCGCCAGGTCGCCGGAGCAGCACTCCAGCGTGCGCACCGGGATATCCAGCGAGCGGAAGTAATCGACGGTGTTCTGCCAGAGGCGGTCATACCACATCATGGAATCCTCCGGCTTGCAGACGACGATCATCTCCTGCTTCTCGAACTGGTGGATGCGGTACACGCCGCGCTCCTCGATGCCGTGCGCGCCGACCTCCTTGCGGAAGCAGGGGGAATAGCTGGTCAGCGTCTGGGGCAGCTCGTCCTCGTCGAGAATCGTGTCGATGAACTTGCCGATCATCGAGTGCTCGCTCGTGCCGATGAGGTAGAGATCCTCGCCCTCTATCTTGTACATCATGTTCTCCATCTCGGCGAAGCTCATCACGCCCGTGACGACGTTGGAGCGGATCATGTACGGCGGGATATAGTAGGTAAATCCGCGGTCGATCATGAAGTCGCGCGCGTAGGAGAGGCAGGCGCTGTGCAGACGCGCGATGTCGCCCTTGAGGTAGTAGAAGCCGTTGCCGGAGGTGCGGCGGGCGGAGTCGATATCAATGCCGTTCAGGCGCTCCATGATATCCACATGATAGGGCACCTCGAAATCCGGCACGACGGGCTCGCCATAGCGCTGAATCTCCACGTTCTCAGAGTCATCCTTGCCGATGGGCACGCTGGGGTCGATGATCTGCGGGATGACCTGCATCCGCTTCTTGATCTCGGCGGCGTACTGCTCCTCGAGTGCCTCCAGCTCCACGAGCTTCTCCGCAATCTCGGCGACCTTCGCCTTGGCAGCCTCGGCCTCCTCGCGCTTGCCCTGCTTCATCAGGCCGCCGATTTCCTTGGAAATCACCTTGCGCTGATTGCGCAGGGAATCGGCCTGCTGCATGGCCTCGCGGTTCTTGCGGTCAAGGTCGATGACCTCGTCCACCAGCGGAAGCTTCGCGTCCTGAAACTTCTTCTTGATATTCTCGCGCACCACGTCGGGCGTTTTGCGAATCAGGTTGATGTCAATCATGCGGGTACTTCTTCCTTTCTCTGCCGGGACTGCCCGGCGAACATCTCACGACGGAATTATAGACCAATCCACGGCTTTTTGCAAGGAAAGATTTGCATTTTCGCCGCCTATTCCAGCCTCACGCGCCTTTTTCTGCAAAAAAGCGGGCCGAATGGCGGGAAAAATTGACATTCCCCGGCGCATCGTGTAAAATGAGACGACCCGCATTACAATAACCGTGACAGGCGCGCCCCGCGCGCGCCGCACGCCAAATTCCAAGGAGGCAACTATGGGCGCTTCTCGCAATCAGGAATCCGCGCGCCGGGAAAAGGACGGCGTCGTCTATTACGACCGCGGCGTGCTCACCGGCAAGGACGGTCGCCGCTATCAGCGCTACGCGATTCAGACCCACTTTGTCAAGCCCGGCGAGGACCAGGCGGAGCTCGTGCGCCGCTATGTGCTGCCGCTCTATCAGCCGGGGGACTGCCTGTCCTTCACGGCCAAGGTGATGGGCATGTGCACCAACAACGTGCGCACGCTCGAGGATACGCACCCTGGCTTCTTCGCGAAGCTGCTGGCACCGTTTGCCGGGCACAATTCCACCGGCATCGGGATGCACCAGCCCTACAAGATGCAGCTCGTCATCGAGATCTGCGGCCTGCCGCGCGTGCTGCTGGCGGCGGCGGTTTCCGCTGTGACGCGTCCTTTCGGCATCCGCGGCCTGTTCTATGAGATCTGCGGCCACGGCGTCGCCGGCATCGACGGCTTCTATCCCGATTCGTCGTTTGAAATCTACCACTCGATGGGCGTCATCAACCCGGAGCACCCGGTCGAGCTGTGCGACGCACTGGAGGCGGCTACGGGCGTGCCGACCGTCGTCATGGACGCCAACGACTTCGATCAGAATCAGCTCGGCAAGGGCACGAAATTCCCGCTGACGGACGAGCAGATCCAGGATGCCATGGCGGACAACCCCTCCGGTCAGGGGGATGAGCTGACCCCTTTCATCCTCATCCGTCCGCTTGACTGAGCGCCCAAAGGAGCTATTGCATGTCGCTTACATCCGAGGTCATCGTTCTCTTCTGCGTGGTGCTGGCGGGCGCACTCTGCCGGCGGCTTCACTACTTCACCGACGAAACCATCCGCGGCACGACGCAGATCGTCGTCAACATCACCCTCCCCTGCCTGACAATTTCCAACATGCAGCGCGACTTTTCCGTGGATGTGCTGCGCAACTTTCTCATCACGCTGGGGGTGTCGTCGGCGCTCATTCTGCTGGCGATCGGCGGCGCGCTGCTGCTCTTTAGGAAAAGGCCACACGACAGGCTTGCCGTGCTGGCGAACCTTCAGGGCTTCTCCAACTGCGGGTTCATGGGCTATCCGATCATCCTCGCCGTCAACCCGGACTGGATGATCTACGCCGTCGCCTACAACATCGCCTACGCCGTCTTTGCCTGGACCATCGGCATCAGCCTGTTTCAGGGCAAGGAAAACCTGAGCCTGCGCCGCGTACTGCTCAACCCGAACCTCATCTCTGCGGCCATCGGCTTTGTGCTCTTCTGCACGAGCGTGCGCCTGCCCGCTATCCCGGCGCAGGTGCTCTCGCTGCTGGGCGGGCTGACTACGCCGCTGTCCATGCTGCTCATCGGCACGCGCGTATGCGGTGTGCATCTGGGCGACTTCAAGGACAGGGACTACCACACCTCCGCGCTGCTTCGCCTCGTCGTGCAGCCGCTGCTCGTCTTTGCGCTGATGCGCGTGCTGCCCGTTGCGCCTGCCGTCGCTGGAACCATCTTCCTGCTGACGGCCATGCCCTGCGGCACGATCACCTCCATGCAGGCCGAGCTCTACGGCGGCGACCGCGAATTTGCCGCGCGTGCCATCGCCTATTCCACGCTTCTTTCGCTCGTCACCGTGCCGCTGCTGAGTATGCTGATGTGACGCGCGCACCGGCGAAGGCCGCTTTTCTGGATGCGAACCAACCGGAAATTGATCAGGGAGCTGTCAGGATCATCCTGGCAGCTCCCTTTCCTATAGTGAGCTTATCGCAGGCCGGTCATGGAAGCGAAGGACAGGCAGGCGCAGGCCGATTCAAGCAGCCGCCATTCTGCCCCCGGTTATGATCTGCCGCAGCCACAGGAGCGGCCGTTGCCGCTGCAGCCGATACCCGTGGCGCTTGAGTAGCTGCCGCAGGTGCAGCTCACATTGCGGGCGCGCAGGGATTCATCATCGCACTGCGCCTGCGGGAAGAGCGGCAGCGAGAAGAACTCATCGCAGACCGAGCTGGCGAATTCCTCGCAGGGCGGCACGTCGCAGAAGCCGTAGCTCGGCACGAGGATTTCCACCTTAGCGAGCACCTTGAGCACGACGGTGATGCAGATCTGCAGCTCAAAGACGTTGTTGCCGATATATGTACCGGAGACGCAAATGGCGGAGACCATCGCCTCGATGGTATAGGGCACGATGGACTCGTCGGGAATGGAGAGCAGGACGTCCTTATCCACCGTCACCACGCCGCGTCCGATGTATTCCCGGCATGTCGCGTCGGTAAAGAGGATGTCGATGGGCACGTCGATCTGCCCGCGCACGCGGGCGAAGCACGGCCTGTCGCACAGGCGCTCGACGGACAGGTTGCGAATGTTGCCCTCCGTCGCCGTCGAGCGACAGCTTTCAAAGGTGATGGGCATGTTGGGCTGGGTATTCCCCTGCTCGGCTGCCGTCTGGTCGTTCGTCGTGCCGCAGCCGCAGCCCGGCACCAGGCCGTAGCTGACCAGCGTCACGCGCTGGTTGTCGAGCTGCTCCTGCTGCAGGCAGCTGTCGTAGACGCGCTGAACCTGAATGCAAACCTTTTCGCACAGGCCATTCAGCGCGTTGTTGGGGGTGATGCTGCATGGGCAGCGGGTGGAGCCACTGTTCTTGTAGCTGTAAAAGCTCATGGCGCACGCCTCCTTGGGCTAGAATCGTTCGATGAGGAAGGCTCCTCACGGTTTCAAGGTATGCTGCCGCGCGGCGCGCGTGCGGGCGGTTTGCCGCATAAGCCCTCCCACCGCCTCATACACTGTAAGGAAATCCGGCGGGGAGGGATGGCGATGCGCGGTCACAGGGCCGGGAGAGGAGCGGCAGCGCTTTTTGCGCTGGCCGTTTTTGCTTGCGTGCTGGGGTGGAACAGCCTGCACGCAGCGGCAAAGACGCCGCTGGAGATCGAGGTGATCGCTCCGGCGGC
>JALFHA010000064.1 GCA_022776785.1 Clostridiales bacterium
ATGTCCGCGTTCTTCTTGATTCTGTATCGTTTTCAAGGATCATCTGTCAGCCGCTTGCTTGGTGCCTCGCGCTGACAGCTCAGTTAGTATACTGCGCTTTACGCTTTTTGTCAAGCACTTTTTTGAACTTTTTTCGGAGAATTGTCATCTTTTTCGTCGGGCCGCATACATTCTCCCGGCAAGGCATGAATTACCGCTTGTCATCACCGCCCGCATCGGGTACAATATGGAAGCGACAATTACACTTCTACCTATTTCAATTTGGAGGCTTCAGGACGCATGGACGCGCTGATCAGATCTCTAGTTCAGGAAGGCTTTGCTCCCGAGCGCATCATTCCGGGTGCGCCCATGTCGCGCTGCACGACCTTCCGCGTCGGCGGAAAGGCGGATGTGCTGGTGGACGTGGCCTCTGCGGAGGAAATCTCCGTCGCCCTGCGCGCTGCGCGCCGCGCGGGCGTACCCGTCACCGTCGTGGGCAACGGCTCCAATCTGCTCGTTCGCGACGGCGGCATCCGCGGGCTGGTGCTGCACATCTCCGGCGCCTTTGCGGACATCCGCCGTGAGGGCGACTGCCTGATTGCGCAGTCCGGCGCGATGCTCAGCGCCTGCGCGCGCCTCGCTCAGCGCGAGGGGCTTGCGGGGCTTGCGGAGCTCGCCGGTGTGCCGGGCACCATCGGCGGCGGCGTCATCATGAACGCGGGCGCTTATGGCAGGGAGCTTTCGCAGGTCGTCACGCGTGTGGATACCATCGCGCTCTCCGACGGCAAGCCGCTCGTCTTTGAGGGCGACGCGCTGGGCTTTTCCTACCGGCATAGCGCGATGATGGATGCCAATGTCATCGTCACACAGGTCATCATGCGGCTGACCCCTGGCGATCCGGAGGCCATTTGCGCGCGCACGGAGGAAACCGCGCGGATGCGCCGTGACAAGCAGCCCCTCGAGTATCCCAGCGCAGGCAGCACGTTCAAGCGCCCGCCGGGGGATTTTGCCGCACGGCTCATCGACGAATGCGGCCTGCGCGGTCTGCGCGTGGGCGACGCGCAGGTGAGCGAAAAGCATGCGGGCTTCATCGTCAATCTCGGTCAGGCACGCGCGAGCGATATTCTTTCGCTGATGGACGAGGTGCAGCGGCGCGTGCTTGAGGCAACCGGCGTGCGCCTTGAGCCCGAGGTGCGCATCCTCGGGGAGGATGCGTAGGCTCACGGCGTACAAAAGCCGTCTTTACAAAAGCGCTTCATATAGAAAGGATACTGGCATGAAATTTCTCATCGTCACCGGTCTTTCCGGCGCGGGCAAGACGAGCGTCCTGCGCCATCTCGAGGATTTGGGCTTCCTGTGCATGGATAACCTGCCGCCGATGCTGCTGGAGCAGGCGTTCCTGCTGTGCGAGAAGGTCGAGCCGGATAAGCCCGTCGCACTGAGCGTGGATACCCGCAGCGGCGCGCTGTTCGACCCGCAGGCCGTGCTCAAGGCCATCAGCTCGGGGGCGAGTGGCCATGACGTCTCGCTGCTGTTTCTGGAAGCCGACAACGAGGCGCTCATCGACCGATACAAGGAATCGCGCCGCGACCACCCGCTCGCCGAGCGCTCCGCCTCTCTGGAGGACGCCATCCGCCGGGAGCGCGAGCTGCTCCAGCCGCTGCGCGAGCAGGCCAGCTTTGTGCTCTCCACCGCGGGGCTCAAGCCGAAGGAGCTCTTTGCGCTTGTGGACGACGTGGTGCTCAGCAGCGAAAGCGCGCAGACCATGCGCGTAGAGATCATGTCCTTCGGCTACAAGCGCGGCATTCCGCGCGAGAGCGACCTCGTCTTTGACGTGCGCTTTCTGCCCAACCCGTACTACATCCGGGAGATCCGCGCCTATACCGGCCTCGAAGCGCCCGTGCGCGACTATGTGCTGGGCAAGGAGGAGACGCAGGCGTTCCTTCGCCACCTGTATGATCTGGTCGATTACCTCATCCCGCTGTATCAGCGCGAGGGCAAGCGACGGCTGATGATCGCCATCGGCTGCACCGGCGGCGCACACCGCTCCACGGCCATCAGCGAGGCGCTGGGGACGCACCTGCGCAAGAGCGGGCAGAGCGTCAACGTCACCCACCGCGACATCGCCATCGAGGAAGCGAGCTGGCCCTTCCGCCGGACGGTGTAATCCCCGGCATAAAACCGCATCAAAACGCGCATGATGAGCCCAAGTGAAAGGAGGCTCGCCATGCGCGTTTCTTCTACTGTATATCCCCCGTCTGCGCCTGCCGCGCCGCACCCCGGCAATGCGGGCATCCCGACCGCCGTAAGGCCTCAGACCCCTGCGCTCCCGGCCTTTTCCGCCTTCGGCGCGGAAGCGCTGGCGCTGGCGCACAGGCGGCACGTGCCCATCTTTCTGCTCATCGGCGAGCAGACGGAGGAGCTTGCCGATGCCTCCGTCGCCGCGCAGCTCGCCGAGCGCACGGTCGCCGTGCAGCTTTTTCCGGGCGAGCGGCCCGACGTGGAGCTGCTCTGCCAGCGCGCGGGCGCGATGTTCTCCGAGGAGGGCGCGCTGCCGCTGTGCGCGCTGCTGCTGCCCGACGGCCGTCCCTTCCTCGCCGCGCCGCTGCCGCCGCCGGGCTTTCCGCTCGATCCCGCGCGGCTGTTTGTCTGGCTGACGCACGCAGACAGACGGTATATGCAGAACCTGCCCGCGCTCGTCGGGCAGGCCTCGGAGGTCGTGCGCTCGCTGCGCGCAGAGCCGCTTCGCAAGCCCTGCACGCCGGAGGACGCAGCGCACCTGCTCACCCGCGCGCTGAACGCCATTGAGGACAAGCGCTCCGGCGGCTTCGGCGCGGTCAAGGCCCCGTTCGTCTGCGGGCTGCGCTTTCTTCAGCACGCCGCCGCCCGCGGCAGCCGCGCCGCGCACGCCTCGCTGAACCGCACGCTGGATGCAATGCTCTCCTCCGCGCTGCTCGATCCGCTCGACGGCCTGTTCTTCCGCTCGACGCTCACGGACGACTGGCGCGTCTTTGTCCCGGAAAAGCCGCTCGGCGTCAACGCGATGCTCGCGCTCATCCTGCTGGACGCAGGCCGCCGCGAAGAGGCGGTGCGCACGCTGAATACACTGATCTCCGCCTTTCCGCTTCAGGGCGGCGCGCTCAGCCCCAGCCTGCGCGCGCCGCGCCAGACGTATGCCTTCACGCCCCAGCAGGTCTGCGCCGCGCTGGGCAGTGAGGACGGCCTGCGTGCCTGCCGCCTGCTGAGCCTTCTGCACAAGGACGCCCGCCCCCTGCCGGAGCTTGCGCCCAGCCGCTTCTCCCCCATGCCCACCGCGCACGCGCAGCGGGAGGAGCAGGAGAAGCCGCTCTGCCCGACGCTCTCCCCCTCCGTCACCCCGGAGGACGCGGCCTTTCTTCGGCGCGTCTTTCCCGCACTGCTGCGCGTGCGCGCCGCCCGGGCGCGTCAGCTCCCCGCGCCGCGCGCGGATACAACGGAGTGCGCGCTCGCCAGCGCAATCCTGGCCGCATGCGGCCAGCGTCTCGGGGAGACGCGCTACACACAGGCCGCACAGCGGGCCGTCGCGGCGCTGTGCGCACTGCCGCCCGCGCAGAGCGCTCCCGCCGGTCTGCCGCCGTCCATCGCGCCGACAAGTCCGCTGCGCGCGCAGGCCACCTGCGGCGCCAGCGCCGCGCTCTCCCTCGCCCTGCTGACGCTTGGCCGCGGCGAGGGCATGGACGAATACGCGGCGGGCGGCCTGCGCTTGCTCTACGCCTCGCTGCACGCCTTTGTCCGCCCGGACGGGCTGGTCATGCACACGCCGGAGGACGCGGCCGCGTGGTTTCCGCGCGTGCCCGCGCTCATGGACGGCGAGCTGCCCTCGCCTGCCGCGCTTCTCACGCACGCGCTGCGCCTTGCGCAGGCGATGCGCCCGGACGATTCGGGCTTTTCCGACGCGGCGGAGGCAATCTGGCACGCCGCAGCGCCCTGCGCCCATGCGCAGCCGCTGTCCTGCGCGGGACTCATCGACGCGATGACCGCGCAGCCCTTCACCCCTTGAGCAGCGTGTGCAGCAGCTCCGCATCGATGGTAAAGAGCGATTCTCCACCCTCCAGCACACCCTCTCCCAGTGCCAGCTTGGCCTGCTGGAGCCGCAGAATGCGCTCCTCCACCGTGCCCGCCGCAATGAGCGAGAACACCTGCACGCCGCGCGTCTGCCCGATGCGGTAGGCGCGGTCCGTCGCCTGATTCTGCGCAGCGACGTTCCACCACGGGTCGTAGTGGATCACCACGTCCGCGCCGACGAGGTTCAGCCCCGTGCCGCCTGCCTTGAGCGAGATGAGGAACACGTCGCCCTCGCCCGCGTTGAACGCGTCGGCCAGACGCAGCCGCTCAGCCTTCGGCGTCTCGCCCGTCAGGCATAGGCAGCGGACGCCCTGACGCGTCAGCTCCGCCTCAATCAGCTCAAGCATCGACGTGAACTGCGAAAAGAGCAGGATGCGGTGTCCGCCCTCCAGCGAGTCGCGCACGAGCTCCGCGCACTGCTCGAGCTTGCCCGAGCCTCCCGCGTAGCCCTCTAGACACAGCCGCGGGTCGCAGCAGAGCTGGCGCAGCCGCGTCAGCCCCGCCAGAATCCTCATGCGGTCCTGCGCGTCGGCCAGCCCGCCCTCGGCCTCCCGCAGCAGCTTTGCAGACTGCGCCGCGTAGAGCCTGCGCTGCTCGGCGGTCAGCTCGCTGGTCATCACCGTCTCCACCTTTTCCGGAAGATCGTCAAGCACATCCTTCTTCATCCTGCGCAGGATGAAGGGCGCTGCCAGCAGCCGCAGGCTCCTGCGCGCATCCTCGTCCTGCTCGCGCACGATGGGCGTCTCAAAGCGCTCCCTGAACCGCTTGTAGGTGTACAGATAGCCCGGCATCAGGAAGTCGAAGATCGACCACAGCTCGCTGAGCCTGTTTTCCACAGGCGTGCCCGTCATGGCAAAGCGATGGCGCGCGTGCAGCGTCTTGACCGCCCTGGCGGTCTGCGCGGCGGCGTTCTTGATACATTGCGCCTCGTCGAGCAGCACATGGCTCAGCTCAAGCTCCTTGTAGAGCGGCGCGTCCCGGCGAAGCTGATCGTAGGAGGTGATGAGCAGCTCCGGCCTGTCCTCCGCGAGCACGCGCCTTCTCTCCGCCGCGCCGCCCATCAGTGCCTGCGCCCTCAGCCCGGGCGTGAAGCGCTCCACCTCGGAGAGCCAGTTGAGCTGGAGCGACGCCGGGCAGACAACCAGCGCGCGCACCTCCTCTCCCCGCTCCTTGGCACGCAGCAGCATGGCCAGCGCCTGCACGGTCTTGCCCAGCCCCATGTCGTCGGCGAGGATGCCGCCGAAGCCCGCATCCGCCAGCGCACACAGCCACGAAAGCCCCGCGCGCTGATAGCCACGCAGCGTGCAGCGCAGCCCCACGGGCGGCTCGGCGGTCGCGCTCTGCGCGGCGCGCAGCCTGTCCATCCAGTCCCGGAGCTCGCCCGGCGCGTCGAGCCGTATCTGCGGCCTGTCTGCAAGCGCCGCCTCCAGATACAGCGCCCGGCCCTCGGGCAGCGTCTCGCCCTGCTCGGCGCGATCCGCCGTCGTGTCCAGCTCCTCGAGCAGCCTGCGGGTCTGCGCCGCCTGCTCAAGTGCCTCCCCGGAGAGGAACGCACCGTCCTTCAGGCGCACGAATTTCCGCTTCTGCCTGTAGGCGGACGCCGCCGCCTCCAGCTCCTGCTGCGTAAATCCGCCAAGGTCGGCCCTCATAATCAGGCCCTCTCCCTGCACGGACAGCCCGAAGTGCATCGCGCGCGGGCGCGTCACGTTCATGCGCACCAGCCTGTCGCTCACCATCACCTCGCCCGCTGCGGAAAGCCCCGGCAGCCGCTCGGTCAGCAGTGCAAAGGCGTCGTCGTCCGACCCGTCAAAGGCGTATTCGCCCGGCGCAAGCTCCTCGGGGAAGAGCAAGCGCGCCGCCTCCAGCGCCTCGCGCTCGCCGAAGGTGTCGCGGCGCAGGCCCGGCGTCTCCTCGCCCATGCGCACCATGCGCTCCCCATAGTCAAACTCCGTCAGGCAAGTCAGCCGTCCGTTCTCGTCCATGTCCACGCAGAAGCGCGGCCGCATTGGCGCGGGCGTGTGCTCGGCGATGAGCTGCGCGCCGCTGCGCACCTCAAGGTTCGCCATCGCCGGGCGAAGCAGGCGCGAGCACACCGCGTCCATCTCCGCCTCACCGCGCACAGGCAGGCCGCCGGGATAGGCCTCCCGCACGGCAAGCACGCGGCGCACGCGCTCAAACGCCTCGCCCGTCATGCACAGCAGGCGCTTTTGCTCCGGCTCGGCGAAGTATGCGCCCGTCACACCCAGCACCGCATCGCCTGCGGCAACCCGCAGCACCGCGCCCTGCCTGTCCTTTTTCAGCTCGACGGGGAAGCTGCCGTCGCCCGCCTCCACGCGCACAGACGCGTCTCCCTCCTGCGTGCGCAGTGTCACCTCGTGTCCGAGCAGCAGCTCCATCACCCGGTCAAGCCCCGCGCCGCGCATGTATACGGCGTCCCGCCCGGTCGTCACCGCTTCGCGCGTCATCGAAACAAGCTGCATCAGCAGCGGCCTGTCCTCCGCGGCAAAGCTGCCCGGCGCATGGCAAAAGGACAGCCCCTTGCCATAGCTAGCCCACTGGAACCGCTCCACCCGCTGCGCAAACTCCACGATATTGCGCACCACATAGGCGCGCTGCCTGCCCACGCGCAGGGTCAGCAGCATCCCCTCCGCGCCCACGGGCTGCAGGGCCGGGAACAGGCGCACCGGCGCCTCCTGCGCCTGACGCGCCGGGCTTTGCAGCAGCTCCGCCAGAAATTCGGTTCGCTGCGCCTCCTGCGCGCGAAGCTGCTGCTGCCGGAATACCTCCTGCGCGCGGAGCTGCTCGCGGCGCTGCTCCTCCCACTGCCGGCGCTGCTCCTCCGCCCGGCGTCTTTCCTCCCAGCGCTGCTCCATGGCCCGGCGCCGCTCCTCCTGTGCGCCGTCCGCCCCCTCGAGCACGGCAATCATCAGCGCCGCCACATGCTTGCAGCCAAACTGCGTCCGCTCAAAGGCAGGGCAGGTACAGTGGCACTCGGTAAAGCTCTCCCTGCGCATGTCGTAGCCGAACATCGTCCTGTACGCCTCGCCATGGCCGCGCACAATCGCCTCGTAGCACTTGACCCATGCGCCCGTGCACGTCACCGTGCCGACCCGCCCCTCTCGCACATAGCTCTGCCCCCGGGCCACATATGCGCTATCCTCAATCGCCCTGCGAACATCCTGCATCGTATACATCCGGTTTTCCTCCTGCGCCGCATATCATCGCTTCATTATATCATAGTTGCCGGGGCGCGCCAATCCTGCTATACTGTTTCCGCCGAATCTGCCCAGAAAGGGGGGGAGCGCGCCCATGCGCCTGTTCATCGGTCTATCTCTCCCGGAGGACGCGCGCCGCGCCGTGAAAGGCCTCGCCGCGCAGGCCGAGGAGTGCATCCCGGGCCGCTATGTCCTCGCGGAAAACTACCACATCACCCTCGCCTTTCTGGGCGAGGCGCCCCAGGAGGCCATCCCCCGCATCGGGGAGGTGCTCGCGCGCTGCGCAGCCTGCGCATCCGCGCCGCTGCTCTCTCCCGGGCCGATCGACGTCTTCGGCCGCATGGAAAACGGCATCCTCGTGCTGCGCATGGACAGCGCGCCATCCCTTGAGCCGCTGCACGAAGCCCTCTGCGCCGCCCTGCGCGCGCAGGAGCTTCCCGCCTCGGACGGCCCCTTCTCCCCGCACGTCACGCTTGCGCGCCACGCTGCGGCCCGCCCGGACGCGCTGCGCTCCCTCTCCGCAGCCGCCGCGCGCGTGCCCGCATTCCGCGCCGGCTGCGCCCGGCTCTTCCTCAGCGCGCGCGATGAAAGCAGCATTCTGCGCTATACGCCGCTTCTCAGCGTCCCCTTTTCGCCTTCTTTTCCTTCTTAGGCCCTGCAAATCCTCCTGCAAAGCTCCGACCTTGGCCGCCAAGCAACGGACTATACAGCATTTCGGAGGGCTTGCAGCCCTCTTCCTGCCGGTTTTGACGGAACTTTGTAAAAAACTGTCTTGACAAATGTTACAAGTCGTAATAAACTATTAACATAGTTGAGACGAAAGGAGACGCATGTCCACATGAAATTCGTTGCGTCAAAGAAAATATGGATGATTGCCGCCGCCGTGCTGCTCTCGGCCGCGTGTGCTGTGGCCTGCGCCCAAAGCTATTCGCTGGGCGACGAGGCCGATGAAATTGCCACCATCCAGACGGCGCTCAAGCAGCTTAAGCTCTATACAGGCGAGATCACCGGCCACTTCGGCAGCAAAACGCAGGAGGCCGTTCAGAAATTTCAGAAGCGCTACGCGCTCAATGCCGACGGCATTGCGGGCGAGGAAACCATCAAGGCGCTCTATGAGGCAGCGGGCGTCAGTTCCTCCGGCTCGTCCTCCTCGTCCGGCTCCTCGTCCTCCTCGAGCAGCCTGCTGCGCTACGACAGCCAGGGCGAGGCGGTGCGCAAACTCCAGCAGGATCTGACGACGCTGGGCTACTACAACGGCACCATCAGCGGCCATTTCGGCTCCAAGACGGAGGCCGCCGTCATGAACTTCCAGAAGAAGAACGGCCTGACCGCCGACGGCGTTGCCGGCACGAAGACGCTTGAAAAGATCGCTGCCGCGCTGAGCGGCTCCTCGTCCTCCTCCAGCTCTTCCTCTTCCTCTTCTTCCTCCTCATCCTCCGGCTCCACGCTGCTCAAGTACGGCACCAAGAGCGATGAGGTGCGCACCCTCCAGCAGAACCTCAAGGCTCTGGGCTACTACTCCGGCTCCATCACCGGCAATTTCGGTTCTCTGACAAAGGAGGCCGTCTACAACTTCCAGAAGTCCACCGGCCTGACCGCCGACGGCGTCGCCGGCGCGAAGACACTCGCCATGATTTCCAGCAAGCTCGCGGGCGGCAGCTCGTCGTCCTCGGGCTCCTCTTCCGGGTCCTCGTCCTCCTCTTCGTCCTCGTCCACGCAGCTTGACACCAGCGTGACGCTCCAGCTCAACTCCAAGGGCGACGAGGTGCTCAAGCTCCAGAAGATGCTGACCAAGCTCGGCTACTACAGCGGCAGCCAGACCGGCAACTTCGGCGAAAAGACGCAGGCGGCCGTCATCTCCTTCCAGTCCTCCAAGGGCCTGACCGCGGACGGCATCGCCGGCAAGAGGACGCTCGCCGCCATCAACGCGGACTATGCAAGCGGCACCACGGCAGGCAGCGGCTCGTCCGGCAGCTCCTCCTCCGGCACGAGCGTAAAGGCCTCCAGCGTCATTTACGAAAACTTCTACTCCTGGCGGCGCAACTATGAGAACGGCGAATACTGCACGGTGTACGATTTCTCTACCGGCTACTCGTGGCGGCTGCGCATCATGACCAAGGATGCGCATATGGACGCGGAGCCCGCCACCGCCGAGGACACGGCCATCATGCTCAAGGCCTTCGGCAACAAGACGACGTGGACGCCCAAGGTCGTCTGGGTCACCTTCTCCGACGGCAAAACCTACATCGGCTCCACCCACGACGTGCCGCACTCCCCGCAGCACCTGACCAACAACAACTTCAGCGGCCACCTCTGCGTCCACTTCCCGATTTCCATGGATGCGGCGAAGGCCATCGGCCCGTATGCCACCAGCCACCAGGAGGCCATCCTCGAGGGCTGGGAGGCCACGCAGAAGATGAAGTAATTCGCGCAAACGACAGCGCCCGGGATTTCCGGACGCTGTTTTTTCTCGCCCGATAGTCAGCCAGCCGCCGCTGTGGTATAATGGCAGTCAATACACCGCCCCGCAGCGCATGTTTTCACAGGAGGTTTTCATGAAACGCTTTCTCGCCCTGATGCTCGCCCTTCTCGCCTTCACGGCGGCGCTTCCCTGCGCCGCGCCCGCGGAGACGATCCTCTGGGAGGATGAAAACGGGCAGGTCATCCGCGGCGACGACGGCAGCATCGGCTTTGCCCCCGCCGCCTCGCCTGAGCCGGTGCAGGAGCCGACACCCACGCCCTCGCCGGAGGTGACGGCCACGCCGCGCCCCGCGCCCGGCGGCACGCTGCAATACGGCGATTCCAGCGAGGATGTGCTCGCCGCACAGGAGCAGCTCACCGCGCTGGGCTACTATCACGGCACATGCTCGGGGCGCTTTCTCGAGGGGACGCAGAGCGCCGTTCGCCGCTTCCAGCAGCTCAACAATCTCCCGCAGACGGGCAAGCTCGACGCCGCGACGTGGATCGTGCTCTTTTCCGAGGCCGCCATCGCCCGCGACGGCAGCACGCCGCTGGCCACTCCTTCGCCCGTGCCCGAGGCGACGCCCTTTTCCTTCGCCCGCACGCTGCAATACGGCGACTCCGGCGACGACGTTGCGGCGCTTCAGGCCCGCCTGTCCGAGCTGGGCTTCTATGAGGCCAAGGTCTCCGGCGGCTTTTACAAGGTGACGCGCAGCGCCGTCAAGGCGTTCCAGACGCACAACGGCCTTTTGGCCGACGGCGTAGCCGGGCGGCAGACGCAGGAGCTGCTCTTCTCGGAAGCCGCTCTGCCCGCCAGCGCCGAACCGCTGCCCTCGCCCACGCCGGAGCCGACGAAATACACGCTCATGGTGGATGTGTCCAACCAGATCACCCGCGCCTATACCTACGATGAAAGCGGCGAATACACCGTGCTCGTGCGCGAGATGATCTGCTCCACGGGCACAAGGAGCAATCCCACGCCGCTGGGCACGACCATCATGCCCAGCAAGCGCGCGCGATGGGGCTATTTCCCGACGTGGGATTCCCACGCGCAGTATCTGACGCGCATCGACTCAGCCAACGCCTTCCACTCCGTGCTCTATTCCGCGCCGGACGAAAGCACGCTGTCCGTCAAATCCTTCGATGCGCTGGGCACGCCCGCCTCGCACGGCTGCGTGCGCCTGCTGGTGTCCGACGCGAAGTGGATCTACGACAACTGCAAGGCCGGGACGATCATCACCGTCTACGAGGGCGAATATGACCCCGAATACACAATGACCCTCAAGCCGACGCTCAACTCCGGCACCCTGCGCGAAAACCCGCTTCCCGAGCCCACGCCCACCCCGACCTACGCGCGCGAGAATTTTCCGACCAGCTACCGCACGCTCTCGCGCGGCAAGACGGGCGAGGACGTGTTCATGGTGCAGTGCCGACTGGCCGAGCTGGGCTACTACACCGGGACGATCACGGGCGGCTACTACGGCGGCACCATCGCGGCCGTGGAAGCCTTTCAGCGCAACCACGGTCTGAGCGTGGACGGCGCCGCAGGCCAGCAGACGCAGGCGCTGCTCTTCTCCGAGGCGCTCGACCCGACGCCTGCCGCCCCGCCCGAGGCGACGCCGACGCCCGAGGCAACCCCCACGCCCGCCCCGACGGGGGAGCCGGAGCTTACACCGCCCATCCCGCAGAACGTCGGCTGAGACTTTGCGGACAATCCGTCACGAAATCCGCGCGCACTCAGCCCCTCTGCTTTCTTGCCAAGCGGACACGCATCCTGTATAATAAAGAGGCATTCAACCCACCCTGTCCGAAAGGAGCCCTTCCGTGACCCGAAAACAATGGACCTGCCTCGCGCTGACGCTGCTTGCAGGCGCGCTGGCGCTGATCGTCGGCGCAGTCGTCGTCATCGATCCGTTTGAGGTCTATCATCAGGCGACGGCCTTCATTCCGCCCATCACCAACGGAACGCAGATTTATTCCAACGCCGGAATCGCCAAAAATTACGAATACGACAGCGTGGTGATCGGCTCCTCCATGACCGAGAATTTCCGGCCCAGCCAGCTCGACAGCCTGCTAGGCGGGCAGTTTGTCAAGCTGTGCATCAACGCCGGCACCCCCTACAATCACCGGCAGATGATGGATCTGGCCTTCGGCACGCACGACATCCAGCGCGTCGTATACGGTCTGGACCCGGAGGCGTTCACCTACTTCTACACCCAGCCCAAGTGCGAGATGCCGGATTATCTCTACGACAGCAATCTCTTTAACGACGTGCGCTACTGGTTCAACGAAAGCGTGCTCGCCCGCTACATTCCCAAATGCCTGAAGGCGCTGGGCCAGCACGACGAAGGCCAGCGCGACACCATGTACGCGTGGGGCGACCTGTACGAATACGGCCTTGACGCCATGCTGGCGGGCATCGACCTGACGGTCGGGCGCACCGGGCAGCAGGACGCCCGCAACGACACGCCCGTGCTCGCTCAAGCCTCGCTGCTGAACATGGAGCATAACGTCCTCCCCCTGATCGAGGCCCATCCGGAGACGGACTTCATCTTCTTTCTGCCGCCGTATTCCGCGGTGCGCTGGTTCCAGTTCTATGCCGGCGGCACGCTCGCCTATCATCTCAACCAGAAGGAAGCCATCATCGACGCGCTGCTCGCCTATGACAACGTGAGCGTATACGACTTTCAGGCTGTGACGGACTGGATCACCAATCCCGACAATTACATCGACTCCAGCCATTACGGCCCGTGGATTAACGACGCGATGGCCGAAGCCTTTGCGCGCGGCGAATACCGCGTCACCTCCGTCGCCGAGGTGCAGGCAAACGACGCGGAGATCGAGCGCCTCGTGCTGGCCATCGCCGACGCCGGCTGCTGGCCCGACGAATTCTGACGCGCATCCCATCCAATCCGACCCCGAAGGAGACAACCGTCATGCTCTTCAACTCCTACATTTTCATGCTGGCCTTCCTGCCGCTGACGCTGCTGGGCTATTTCCTGCTCGGCCGTCTGCCGGAGCGCATTCCCGTCAACAAGCTCTTTCTCGTGCTGGCGTCCTTCGTCTTCTACGGCTACAACAATCCGCGCTATGTGCCCATCATCGTGCTGAGCATCCTCGTCAACTACGCGCTCAGCCAGGGGATGCTCGCCGCCCGGCGCAAAGCCGTCCGCCTGCCGCTGATGCTGCTGGGCCTCGCGCTCAACCTCGGCGTGCTGTTCTACTTCAAGTATCACGACTTCTTCTTTGACAGCCTGAACAGCGCGTTCGGCCTGAGCCTGCGGCTCAACCGTGTGGCGCTGCCGCTGGGCATCTCGTTTTTCACCTTCCAGCAGCTCTCCTATGTCATCGACAGCTACCGGCGCACCGTTCCGCGCTACAACATCCTCGACTATGCGCTGTTTGTCACCTTCTTCCCCCAGCTCATCGCCGGGCCGATCGTGCTGCACAGCGAGGTCGTGCCGCAGTTTGCGGATCCCAGGAACCGCCGCTTTAGCTTTGACAACTTCGCACCCGGCCTGTATGCCTTCGCGCTGGGCCTGTTCAAGAAGGTCATCGTCGCCGATACATTCGCCGCGGCGGTGGACGCGGGCTTTGCGGCAGCCGCCACGCTCAACACGGCGGAGGCATGGTTCGTCGCCGTGGGCTATACGCTCCAGCTCTACTTCGATTTCTCCGGCTACTGCGACATGGCGACGGGCGTGGGCCTGATGTTCAACATCAGGCTGCCCATCAACTTCAATTCGCCCTACAAGAGTCTGAGCATCCGCGAGTTCTGGCAGCGCTGGCATGTCACGCTCTCCCGCTTTCTGACGACCTATGTCTACTTCCCGCTCGGCGGCAGCCGCAAGGGGCTGGCCCGCACCTGTGTCAACCTGATGATCGTGTTCCTCGCCAGCGGCCTGTGGCACGGCGCGGGCTGGCTCTTCCTGCTCTGGGGCCTGATGCACGGCGCGGCGAGCGTGCTCTACCGCATCTTCCGCAGGCAGTACGACGCGCTGCACCCAGCGCTGCAATGGCTGCTGACCTTCGGCTTTGTGGTCGTAGCATGGGTGTTCTTCCGCGCCACAGCGCTGGGTGACGCGCTGGCTATCGTCAAATCCATGTTCATGATGGACTTCGGCCCGCTGCGCGAGGAGCTGACCTCCGCCTTCGCGCTGCCCGGCGGCTTCCACCCCGGCTACAACGCGCTGTACATGATGGTCTGGTACGCGCTCTCGCTCTTTGCCTGCCTCGGCCTTCGCAACACCTACGAAAAGGCCATGGACTTCAAACCCACGCTGGCAAACGCCGCGCTGACCGTGCTGCTCATCCTCTACTGCACGCTCTCGCTGTCCAAGGTCAGCGTCTTCCTGTACTTCAACTTCTGACGCGCCGCATCGACTGTGAAACGACATGAAAAGAAAGACATGGGCCATTCTGAGCCTGACCGCTCTGGGGCTGGCCGTGACGCTGATCTGCGCGACGGTCATCCTCATTGATCCCTTCCAGATCTACCGCAGGGCGAAGCTCTGCATGCCGCCGCTTGACAAGACCACGCAGGTCTACGCCAACGCGGGCGTAGCGCGCCAGTACGACTACGACAGCGCCATCGTCGGCACATCCGTGACAGAGAACTTCCGCCCCACGCGGATGGACGCTCTGCTGGGCGGGCGCTTCATCAAGCTGTGCACCTCCGCGGGCACAGCCTACAACCACGCGCTGCTGATGGATCTCGCCTTCCGCACGCACGACATGCGCCGCATCGTCTACGGGCTGGATGTGTATTCCTTCACCGGTCACCTCGACGAGACGGGCAGCGAGGTGCCCTTCTATCTCTATGACGACTGCCTGCTCAACGACGTGCAGTACTGGCTCAACCGCTCCGTGCTGGGCAGCTTCCTGCCGCGCTGCCTGCGCGCATGGGGCACGCAGCAGGACGACAGCGTGCGCGACAGCATGTACTGCTGGGCCGGTCAGGATGAATACGGCCCGGCCATGCTCTACAGCGCCGTCTTTGCCCCGCCTCAGAGCGTGCGCAGCGCGGACGCCTTTGTGCAGGCCGCACAGGCCAATCTGAATGCGCATCTTCTCCCCTACATCGAGGCGCACCCGGAAACGCAGTTTGACATCTTCTTCCCGCCCTACTCAGCCGCAGAATGGTCGAACATGGCCAGCAAGGGCACGCTTGAGGCCATGCTGACGCTGCGCGGCGTATGCTATGACGCGCTGTGCGGCTACGCCAACGTGACTGTCTATGACTTCTCCGCGCGCGAGGAATGGGTGACGGACATCTTCAACTACAAGGACACCCTGCATTACGGCCAGTGGATCAACGATGCCATCACCGATGCCATCGCCGCGGGCGAGAACATCGTCACCGACCGCGCGCAGCTTGACGCGGCCACTGCGCAGCTTCGCGCGTGGGCCGACGCGCTCATGCAGGCCGGGGACTGGATTTTCCCCATCGAACCGGCATGATGCCGGTTGCCTAACCGACGAAATGCTGCAAATCCCGTTGCTTTACACCCGAGGCCAGCGCTTTGCAAAAGGTTCACAGAGCAAATCGGCATGATGCCGATTGCATCACCGACCAAGTGATGTAGTCCCGCTGCTTTGCGACCGAGTCCGAAGCTTTGCAG
>JALFHA010000065.1 GCA_022776785.1 Clostridiales bacterium
TGCTCTGAAACTGCTTTTTCTTTTGAACAATAAGGGAACATTGGGCTGCCGCCCAAACCTGCTTGAGGGATTTCATCCCTCAAACTCCCTTCTTCGCTTCGCGCTTATATTCGAGCTTTTAAGTGCAAGACAGTATAACACTGTCTCCCCGTCAGGTATCGCTTCGCTCCCTGACTGCTGTTACGGAATTGCTTCGCAAATGGGTTACGTTAGGGCTGCCGCCCTAAAACCCGCCAAGGGACTTCGATCCGGGACTATCTGCCCGTTCTCCATCGGCTTCATCCGCCGGGGAACGCACATAGTCGCATCCAAAGGATGCTCCTTGTGGTTCCCGACGCTCCGTCCACCTTCATCCGCCGCAGGCGGCGGTGGACTCCAGTCCCACCGGCAGCGCCGATTACGAACCCCTTGACCCCTTCTTCGCTTCGCGCCTGTCCCGCATTTTTGCAAAGGAAAAAGCTCCCCTCCGCATGGGAGGGGAGCCCGCCAGTTCTAGCGCTGAATCAATCAGTTCTCGATGTAGGCGTAGTTCCAGACGATGTCGCCGGTCGGCAGAATCGCAAGGTTCTTGATGTTAGACTTGACCATCGTCGGGTTGGTGTAGAAGTACAGCGGAGCCACAGCGCCGGTGCTCATCAGGATGTTCTCGGCCTGCGCGCACAGCTCGGCACGCTCAGCCATGTCGGTGCTGTTCTTGATCTGCGCCACGAGCGCATCGTAGGCGTCAGCCCAGGTCTGGTCGAAGTTAGCGCCCCAGTTCGCGCCGATACCGGCTTCCTTGGTGTTCTCGGTGTAGCGGGTGTAGTCGCCCACCGGCTGGCCAAGGCGCGGATAGTTGTTGCCAGAGTTGCTGATGAAGATCTCCAGGAAGTTCACGCAGTCGTTGAAGTCGGCAACCCAGCCCATGCGGGAGGCCTCGGCGTCGCCGGCCTTGAGCTTGGTCTGGAGGGTCGCCCACGCCTCGGTGTTGATCGTCGCGTTGACGCCGATCATCTCCCAGCAGGCCTGCACGTACTGCACGATCGCAGAGTTGGTCGCATTCTGGTTGAAGGAGAACTCGAAGCCCGGGATATCGGTGAACTTCACGTCGCCGGTCTCGAGGCTGCCGGTGTAGGTGTAGCCCAGATCCATCAGCATCTTGATGCCCGTGACCTGATCCTCGGTGTAGGCCGGGTACTCAGCGGACGGGGTGGCGGTGCCGGTGTACCAGGTGCCGTAGATGGAGCCCTCGCCGCGGGTGACCTGCGTGTTGCCGTCGCCCAGAGCCGGCGGATAGAAGCCGTTGGCCGGGACCTGGCCGCCCATGGTCACGTAGTCAACGAGGTCCTGACGGTTGATCATCAGGCCGAGCGCGAAGCGCGCAGCGGACTGCTCCTTCTGCGTGAAGGCCTTGCCCTCGGGAGAGAGGTCCTTGTGCACGTTGAACAGGACGTAGTAGGTGCCGATCTGCTCGTACATCGTCAGCTCACCCGGATACTGGGCGTTCAGGCGATCGAACTCGGTCGGGTCCATCGTCTGGATGACGGAAACCGCGTCGGACTCGTAGGCAGCCAGGATAGCCACGCTGTCCTCGGAGAGGTAAGCGTTCACGCCGCCGAGCTTAACCTCGTCAGCATTCCAGTAGTAGGGGTTCTTCTCGTAGGTCACCACGTCGTCCACCTTGAAGGAGGTGACGCGGAAGGGGCCGGTGCCGATGTAGGTCTCCGGGTTGACCGCCCAGGCGCCCTCGTCGTCAGCCAGCTCGGTCTTGACCGGGTAGAAGGTGGTGAAGCCGCACAGCTCCAGGAAGTACGCGCAGGGCGCCTTCAGGGTGACGGTGACGGTGCGGGCGGCGTCGTCGGCCACCACGTTCAGGCTGCCGGTGCCGTAGCCGTCGATGACGTCGAACAGGAAGCCGTAGGACGCGCCGAGCTTCTCATCGGCCGCGCGGTTCCAGCTCTTGACGACGTCGCTGGCGACAAAGTCGCTGCCGTCGGACCACTTGAGGCCCTCGCGCAGGGTGAAGACGTACACGAGGCCGTCATCGGAGATGGTGTAGCTCTCTGCGAGCTCCGGCTCCTTGGTGACAACGCCGTCCACGACGCGGGTGCCCATCAGGCCGGAGAAGGCCAGACGGATGAGGTTGGAGCCGGTGGACGCGGAGTTGAGCGCCGGGTCCATCGTCTCAGGCGTGCCGCCGCCGTACATCACGGAGACGATCTCGCCATCGGCCAGGGCCGTCATGCCAAGCGCCATAACCATGACGAGCGCCAGCACGAGAGCAAGAAGCTTTTTCATTGGATATTCCTCCTTATGAAATTAGGGTGCCAAAGGATCTATTGAAACGCCGGGGCGTTCAATACAATGTAGAGGCCTTTACTGATTTGCAGCCGAATCCTTGCTTTGCAAATCCAACCCGTTTCAATCGTAGGATGCTGCGCAGCCTGCTCTGAAACTGCTTTCTTAACAGAATAAGGGGAACGTTGGGCTGCCGCCCAAACCTGCCAAGGGACTTCGCCCCTTGACCCCTTCATCGCTTCGCGCGGCTCCATGCAAATCTGCAATAAATCCTTGTTACAGGTTATGGCACGCGGCGACGTGGCCGGGCGCGACCTCGCGCAGCTCGGGGCGGCACTCGGCGCACTTGGCCGTGGCGCGGGAGCAGCGCGTGCGGAACGGACAGCCGCTGGGCATGCGCATGGGGCTGGGCACGTCGCCCTCAAGCACGATGCGCTGGCTCTCCCGCGCGCGGTTCGGGTCGGGAATCGGCACGGCGGAGAGCAGGGAGATCGTGTACGGGTGCGCGGGGTGGCGGTGCAGCTCGTTGGCCTCGGCCATCTCGACGATGTGGCCCAGATACATGACCGCGATGCGGTCGGAGATGTGCTTGACGACGCTCAGGTCGTGCGCGATGAACAGGTAGGACAGCCCCATCTGGTGCTGGAGATCCTCGAGCATGTTGACGACCTGCGCCTGAATGGACACGTCCAGCGCGGAGACCGGCTCGTCGCAGACGATGAACTCCGGGTTGGAGGCGAGCGCGCGGGCGATGCCGATGCGCTGGCGCTGGCCGCCGGAGAACTCATGCGCGTAGCGCGTCGCCTGCTCGCTGGAAATGCCGACCGTCGCCAGCAGCTCGCGCACGCGCTCGTTGCGCTCCTGCTTGGTCTTGCACAGCCTGTGCACGTCAATCGGCTCGGCCACGATGTCACCGACCGTCATGCGCGGGTTCAGCGAGGAATATGGGTCCTGAAAGACCATCTGCGCACGGCGGCGGAACTCGCTCATCGTGCTCTTGTCCACCTTCCTGCCGTCGAAGATGACCTCGCCGGCGGTGGGCTTGTACAGGTGCAGCAGCGCGCGGCCGACGGTCGTCTTGCCGCAGCCGGACTCGCCGACCAAACCGAGCGTCTCGCCGCGCCCGATGGAAAAGGACACATCGTCCACGGCCTTGAGCATGGCCGTCTTCATGAAGCCCGCGGCCACCTGAAAGTACAGCTTGAGATTACGCACCTCAACGAGCGGCGCGTCTGCTCTCTTTTCGTTTTCGCTCATTTCGCGTCGCCTCCCTTCGCGCCCGCCGCAAAGAACTCGTCAAGCGTGCCCTCGAGATCGATGCCCGCGATTTCGCCCTGCTCGTCAAAACGGATGGCGTTTTTCTCCGCGCCCTCCTTCACGTTCATCCAGCAGGCGCACAGGTGATCGCGCCCGACGGGGACCTCCTTGGCGCGGCCGGTCAGGCAGACCTTCATCGCGCGCTCGCAGCGCGGGGCAAAGGCGCAGCCCTTGGGCATGTTCAGCAGGTCGATAGGCGTGCCGGTGATGGGCACAAGCCTCGTCTTGTCGTCGCTGTCGATGTTGGGGATGGAGCGCAGCAGGCCGCGCGTATACTCGTGCGCCGCATGGTAGAAGATCTCATCCGCCGTGCCGCGCTCACACACGCTGCCCGCGTACATGACGATGACCTCGTCGCACAGGCTGGCGATGACGCCCAGATCGTGCGTAATCATGATGATCGCCATGCCGAGCTTGCGCTGGAGATCCTGCATGAGTTCGAGAATCTGCGCCTGAATCGTCACGTCCAGCGCGGTGGTCGGCTCGTCGGCGATGAGGATATCCGGCTCGCAGGCCAGCGCCATGGCGATCATCACGCGCTGGCGCATACCGCCGGAGAGCTCGTAGGGGTACTGCTTGAGGCGCTTTTCCGGCTCGTTGATGCCCACCAGCGTGAGCATCTCCACCGCGCGCGCCCTCGCCTGCTCGCGGTTGCGGTCGGTGTGCAGCAGGATGGCCTCCTCGAGCTGGTTGCCGATGGTGTAGACCGGGTTGAGGCTGGTCATCGGGTCCTGAAAGATGATGGAGATCTTGTTGCCGCGGATTTTGCGCATCTGCTCCTCGGTGGCGCCCACGAGCTCCTGGCCCTTGAACTTGACGCTGCCGCCGACGATGCGGCCCGGATGGGTGAGAATCTGCAGAATCGAGTACGCCGTCACCGACTTGCCCGAGCCGGACTCGCCCACGATGCCCAGCACCTTGCCGCTGTCCAAATTGAAGGAGACGCCGTTGACCGCCTTCACCTCGCCCGCGGGCGTGAAGAAGGAGGTACGCAGGTCCCGTACTTCAAGCATTGCCATGTTGTTCTTTCCTCCTTCTCACGTCTCAGGAGCGCAGCTTGGGGTCAAACGCATCGCGCAGGCCATTGCCAAGCAGGTTGAACGAGAGGACGATCAGGAAAATCGACATCGCCGGGAACAGCAGCATGTACGGATAGGACACCAGACCGCTGCGCGCGTCGGAGGCGAGGCTGCCCAGCGAGGGCATCGGCATGGACACGCCCATGCCCACGAAGGACAGGAAGGACTCCGTGAAGATCGCGCTGGGAATCTGCATCGCCGCGGTGATGATGATGACGGAGACGCAGTTGGGAATCATGTGCTTGCGGATGATGTGCGCGGCGGAGGCGCCCATCGCCTTGGCGGCAAGGACGTACTCCTGCTCCTTGATGGAGAGGATCTGGCCGCGCACCTGCCGGGCCATGCCGACCCAGTAGAGCAGGCCGAAGACGATGAAGATGGAGATCATGCCCGCGCCGAGCTTGACGACCATCTGGTTTTTCGAGGTACTGATGACGTCCTTGATGGCTACGGAGAGCAGGATGACGATCAGCACGTCCGGCAGGGAGTAGATGATATCGACGATGCGCATCATCACCAGATCGACCTTGCCGCCGAAGTAGCCCGATATCGAGCCGTAGATGATACCGATGAACACGACGATCAGCGCGGAGATAAAGCCGACCATCAGTGAGATGCGCGTGCCGTAGATGACGCGGATGCAGTAGTCGCGCCCGAGGTTGTCGGTGCCCATGATGTGGGGGAAGACCTTCTCGCCGGCGTTGATGCGCACCATTTCCTTCTTGGAGTACTCAAACGGGCGCAGGTACTTGGCGGTCACGTCCTGCTGGGTGTAGTTGTAGGGGTAGAACATCGGCACGAAGATGGCAATCAGCGTGATAGCGATGAGGATAATCAGGCAGGCCATCGCCATTTTGTTCTTGACAAAACGACGCATCGCGTCCTTCATGAAGGAGACGGATTCGCGCTGGGTGACGATCTGCGCCTTCTCCTCGTCGCTGGCGCGGTCAAAGAGGTTGGGGTCGATCTGAAAGCTCAGGGGATTCTTCTTCAGCTTCTTGTCAGATGTCTTGTTCATTTCCATTCTTGTTTCACCTCAGGACTCGTCAGGAGAGATCGATGCGCGGGTCGAGCAGCTTGTAGACCACGTCGGCCAGGAAGTTCATCGTCACAATGAGGATGGCCAGGAAGATGGTCACGCCCATAATCATCATGTAGTCGGTTCGCAGCATGCTGTTGACGAACAGGCGGCCCAGACCCGGCACGGAGAAGATGTTCTCCACGACCATCGAGCCGGTGAGGATGCCGGCCATCATCGGGCCAGCGTAGGTGACGACCGGGCCCATCGCGTTCTTGAGCGCGTGCTTGAAGATGACCTTCGCATTTTTGAGGCCCTTCGCGCGCGCGGTACGGATGTAATCCTGCCCCAGCACGTCGAGCATGCTCGAGCGCTCCAGACGCGTGATGTAGGCCATCGGGTAGAGCGAGAGGGAAATCATCGGCAGGATCATGCCGCCCGGTTGATTCGCCATCGTCGGCAGCCACTTGAGCTGGAGCGCAAAGACGATCAGCAGCA
>JALFHA010000071.1 GCA_022776785.1 Clostridiales bacterium
GACCATGGTGGCCGAAAGCGCCCTGCTGGAGGCCAACATGAGCCGCGCAGACCGCAAGAAAAAGGTGGATATGGTGGCGGCGGTCGTCATCCTCCAGTCCTATCTGGACGCGCAGGCCGCGAGGACGGCAGCGCAGCAGCAGGATGAGGATGAGCCTGCGCCGGATGAGCAGGAGAATGACGGCATCCTCGGCGGCGCGCAGGACGGCGACGTGCTGGAGATGGAGGACGAGGACGGCAATATCCTCCGCTTTGAGCTGAGCGCCGAAATCGCTTACAGAGACGAGCAATACGTCCTGCTCGTGTGCACGCAGGGCGCGGGCGATGTGCAGGAAAATGAGAGCGTCATCATGCGCTGCGTGACGGACGATGACGGCGAGCCCTGCTATCAGTCGCTCGATGACGAGCGGCTCATCGACGCCGTTTACGCGGCATATCTGCGCCAGAGCGAGAAAGAGGACTGAGCGCCCGCACATCGGGCGCGGGAATAACGAAAGCAAAGCGGCTTTCAGAAAGGCGGCAGGATGGCCAATACGCGATTTGACAGGGATGAGGAATGGGTGGAGATCAGCGACGGCGAGGGTCGAAGGGCCTCCATGCGCATCCTGTCCACCGTGCACATGGACAGCCACGATTACTATGTGCTCGGCAACCCGAAGGAGCAGGAGGGCCGCGTGGAGATCGACGGCTTCCTGATCGTGCGCGAGGATGAGACGCCCGACGGCGCCAAGCAGTATGTGGTGGCGCAGGATGAGGACGAAATCGAGCGCGTGGTGGGCGGCTTCGTCGTGCAGAGAATCCTTCGGGGCATCGCCGAGGCCGGCGAGGAGGAGGAGAGCGCCCCCTGCGGCGGACATCACGCGCCGGGAGAGTTCTGCGTCTGCGGCGATCCCGAGCTGCTGCAATAAGCGGCCAGACGGGTCAAAGGCGGGCGGCAAATGCTTCTGCATTCGGCCAGCACTGCGATTTTTCGCACTCTTTCTCCGCGGGCGCCTGCGGAGCAGCTCCCAAGCAGCTCCCCACAGGCGAAAAATCCGAATTTTCCGCTTGCCTTTGGCGATAAAATCCTGTATAATACGCTCTAAAGGCTGAGAATGAGACAAGGCCCGCAGGCAGACGGTCTCAAGAGAGGGCGGAACGAGGCTGCAATTTCGCCCAGAGCGTCGCGGGAAATTCACTCAGGAGCTGCCCCGCTGAACAGGTAGGTGGGGACGGACGACCCGTTATCGAATCAGAGGCCTTACCGCGCATCCTGCCATAGCCGATGCGCGCGAGGTGAAATTGGGTGGTACCACGGGGAATACCAGGTCCTCGTCCCTTTGCGGACGTGGGCCTTTTGTTTTTCCCCTGAAAGCAGAAATGCAGGGAACGGCATCGATGAAGCGGCAATGGCTGCTTTTGAAGAAAGAGGAGGAATACCGTCACATGGATATGCAAGAGCAACTGCGCAGAATTCAGGAGGAGGCCGTGGCCCAGCTCGAGGGTGTCAGGGACAGGGCCGGACTGGACGCGCTCAGGCTGAAGCTGCTGGGCAAGAAGGGCGATCTGACGACGCTGCTGCGCTCGATGGGCCAGCTGCCCGCCGAGGAGCGCCCAAAGGCCGGTCAGATGATTAACGCCGTCCGCGAAAGGCTGACCGAGCAGATGGGCGAGCTGGATGCGAAAATCAAGCGCCTCGAGCAGCAGAAGAAGCTCGAGCGCGAGGCGATTGACGTCACCGAGCCGCGCCCGCACACGGCGGAGGGCTGCGTGCATCCCGTGTCGCTGGTGCGCAGGCAGCTGTGCGACGTATTCACCAGCATGGGCTTTGACGTGGTGGAGGGCCCGGAGGTGGAGCTTGACCTCTTCAACTTCGAGCTGCTCAACCTGCCCAAGAACCACCCCGCCCGCGACGCGCAGGACACCTTCTACTTCGAGGACAACATCGTGCTGCGCACGCACACCTCTCCCGTGCAGGCGCGCACCATGCTCTCGCGCAAGCCGCCCATCCGCATCGTCTGCCCGGGCCGCGTGTACCGCGCCGACGAGGTGGATGCGACGCATTCTCCGGTCTTCCATCAGATGGAGGGCCTGGTGATCGACGAGGACGTGACGATGGCCGACCTCAAGGGCACGCTCGACGCGTTTGCCAAGTCGCTCTACGGCGAGGATGTGACGACGCGCTTCCGCCCGTCGTTCTTCCCGTTCACCGAGCCGTCCGCCGAGGTCGATCTGACGTGCGTAAACTGCCACGGCAAGGGCTGCCGTGTGTGCAAGGGCACGGGCTGGATTGAGGTGCTCGGCGCGGGAATGGTCAACCCCAAGGTGCTGGACATGTGCGGCATCGACAGCAGGAAGTACAAGGGCTTTGCCTTCGGCGTGGGCCTTGAACGCATCGCCATGCTGCGCTACGGCATCACGGACATGCGCGCGCTCTACGAGGGCGATGTGCGTTTCCTGTCCCAGTTCCGCGAGGATTGAGCAAGCAGAGCGAATGTTTGGAGGAATAAAGCGATGAAGGTACCGATGCAATGGATCCGGCAGTATACGGACGTGGACGTGACTGCCGAGGAATTTCAGAATGCGATGATTATGCACGGCACGGGCGTGGAGGGCTATGAGGACCAGAACGAGGCCGTGCAGAACGTGGTCGTTGGCAAAATCCTCTCCGTGCGCAAGCACGAGAACTCCGATCACATGGTGATCTGTTCCGTGGACGTGGGCGAGGCCGAGCCGCTGCAGATCGTCACCGGCGCGCCGAACGTGCACGAGGGCGACCTCGTGCCTGTGGCGAAGGTGGGCGCCGTGCTGCCCGGCGGCATCAAAATCAAGAAGGGCAAGCTGCGCGGCGTGGATTCCTACGGCATGTGCTGCTCCGGCCCGGAGATCGGCGTGCCGGATTATCTCTATCCGTCCGTGGGCGACAAAGGGTTGCTGATCTTCCATGAGGACTATGCGCCTGGCACGGACGTGCGCGCCATCCTCGGCGTGGACGACACGATCGTCGATTTTGAGATTCTCGCCAACCGCCCCGACTGCCTGAGCGTGTGGGGCGTAGCGCGCGAGGCTGCCGTGACGATCAATAAGCCGTTCGTCAAGCCGGACATTCAGGTGCAGACCGTGCCCGGAAAGATGAGCGACTATGTAACCATCGACGTGCAGGATACCGACCTGTGCCCGCGCTACTGCGCCCGCATCATCAAGAACGTCAAGATCGGCCCCTCGCCGATGTGGATGCGCAAGGCGCTGGCCGCAAGCGGCGTGCGCGCCATCAACAACATCGTGGACATCACCAACTATGTGATGCTGGAAACGGGCCATCCGATGCACGCCTTCGACATGGCGAAGGTGAAGGACAAGCACATCATCGTGCGCCGCGCCAACGAGGGCGAGACGATTGTGACGCTCGACGGCAAGGAGCGCGCGCTGACAACCGACATGCTGATGATCGCCGACCAGACGAACGCGACGGGCATCGCCGGCGTGATGGGCGGCGAGGAATCCGAGATCACCGAGGGCACGACGACGGTCATGTTCGAGATTGCGGCGTTTGACCGCACCAATATCCGCCTGACGACGCGTGCGCTCGGCCTGCGCACGGAGGCCTCCGGCCGCTTTGAGCGCGGCGTCTGCGCCGCGACCTGCCGAGAGGCGGCCGACCGTGCCTGCCAGCTCGTCAACATGCTGGACGCCGGAGAGGTCATCGACGACGTGTACGACTGCTATCCGAACCCCAAGCCCGTGCAGCCGGTGACCGCTTCCGTAGCGCGCATCAACTCGCGTATCGGCCTTGAGGTGCCCGGCGAGGAGATGGCGCGCATCCTGACGGCGCTGTACATGGATGTGACGCTCGACGGCGATACGCTGACCGTCGTGCCGCCCGATTTCCGCGAGGACATCGAGAACGAGGCCGACCTCTCCGAGGAGGTGCTGCGCATCTACGGTTACGAGCACATCCATTCGACGCTGCTGCGCGGGCAGACCGCGCCGGGCACGCGCAACCCGCACATGCTCATGAGCGACAAGGTATGCCGCATCCTGACGGGCAAGGGCTTCTATGAAATCAGCAATTTCTCGTTCATCAGCCCCAAGCTCATCGAGAAGCTGAATCTCAAGCCGGGCGACAAGCGCCTCAAGCCCCTTGCGCTGCTCAACCCGCTGGGCGAGGATACAAGTGTCATGCGCTCCACGCTCGTGCCGTCGATGCTGGGCACGGTTGCGCTCAATCAGAGCCGCAACAACGAAAAGGCGCTGCTCTTTGAGATCGGCCCGGTCTTTGACGCCGCAGAGCGCAAGGCGGGCGAGCTGCCGCACGAGCAATCCACCCTGTGCCTGAGCGCTTACGGCGAGGGCGTGGACTTTTACCTCGTGCGCGACGTGGTGCTCGAGATGCTTGCGCGCTTCGGCGTGGCGTGTGAGATCGTGCCGGGCGCAGAGCCGTATCATCATCCGGGCCGCGCGGCGCGCGTTATGGCGGGCGATGCCTGCATCGCCACCGTGGCCGAGGTGCATCCCGACGTGATGGCGGCCTTCGACATCACCCGCCGCACGGTCATCGCGGAGGTCAATCTCGAAATGCTCTGCGCGCTGCGCGTCAAGATGGGCCATGTCCGCAGCCTGCCCAAATTCCCGGCTGTCACGCGCGACATCGCGCTGGTGATGGACGAGAGCGTGACGGTCGGCGCGGTGCTCGCGTGCATCCGCAAGCATGGAAGCGCGCTGCTGGAAAAGGCGGAGATGTTCGATATCTACCGCGGCGCGCAGCTGCTGCCGGGCAAGAAGTCCGTGGCCATCTCGCTGAGCTTCCGCAACGCGGAGCGCACGCTTTCCGACGACGACGTGAACCCGGTGATGAAGAAGATCCTCGCTGCCTGCGAAAAGGAGCTTAGCGCGGTGCTGCGCGCCTGAGCCCGCGTCTAAACCGGCATGATGCCGGCTGCATCACCGACCAAGTGACGTAAGTCCCGCTGCTTTGTGGTCGAGTCCGAGGCTTTGCAGAAGGACTTACACCGTAAAACACTGTGAAGGGAGTGCCCACTGTGCTTGATCTGCGTATCAGCGCCGCGACGCAGCGCTTTGCCGTGCTGGGGGAATCGCTTCCCCATACATGGTCGCCCGCGATTCACAATTCTCTGTTTCAGCAGGCCGGCCGCGATGCGGTGTACCTGCCTGTGACCGTGCCGAGGGATCAGCTCCCCTCCGCCGTGGACGTGCTGCGAAGCTGCTTTGCCGGCTTTAACGTCACCATCCCGTACAAGGAGCGGATTATGCCGCTCCTTGACGAGGTGGACGCGGCGGCGAGCGCCTGCGGCGCCGTCAACACCGTGGAAAACCGGGACGGGCGGCTCATCGGCCACATCACCGACGGGCTGGGGATGCTTACGGCGCTGCGGCTGGGCGGCGTGGCGACGGAGCGTGCGCGCGTGCTCGTTCTCGGCGGCGGAGGCGCGGCGCGCGTGGCGGGCTATGAGTTCCTCGTCCGGGAGGGCGAGGTGACCTTCGCCCTGCGCGATATGCAGAAGGGCGGGCGCCTTGCGCGCGAGCTGGGGGATACGCAGAGGGACGGCTGCGCGCGCATTCGCGTCTGCCCCCTTGACAGCGTGCCCGCGGGAGCGTATGATATTTTAGTCAACTGTACGCCGGTGGGCATGCATCCCCGCGTCGGGGTCAGCCCCGTGACGCAGGAGGTCGTCGCCCGCTGCGGCGCAGTCTTTGACGCGGTCTACAACCCGCGCAGAACGCGCCTGCTTGAAATGGCTGCATCGCTCGGCCTGCCCTGCGTGGAAGGGCTGGGAATGCTCTTTTATCAGGCAGTGGAGGCTCAGCGGTTCTGGTTCGGCGGGGAAACCGGCGTTTCCCAGAGCGCGCAGGACGCGATTTATGCCGA
>JALFHA010000072.1 GCA_022776785.1 Clostridiales bacterium
TGACGCTGCGCTACAGCGACATCGAGGCCATCTGGAAATACGAGCCACACCTGCGGCCGCTGGCCCGGCGTATCCTGCGCGGCGCTGCGAAGGTCGTATTTCTGGGCGGCGCGGCGCGCGACAGGGTGCTTGAGCGCTGGCTGAACGCCCGCGACCGGGCGGAGCTTGAGACGAAAACGGCGGTCATCCCCAACGGCATCGACCCGGCATGGCTGACGGGCGCGCCGCGCGGCGCGCTGGGAAGCACCGTGCGCGTGGGCTTTGCGGGGCTGATGAACCGACGGAAGCGCCCGCTTCATGCGCTCGCCGCCGTGCACAGGGCGGACGGCATGGATGCCGGGCGGCGCTTTGTGCTGCGCGCCTGCGGCAAGGGGCCGCTGGAGGAAAGGATGCGCGCGGGCATGGCGGACGGCGATGAAATGCTGGGCAGCGTTCAGGGCATGGAGGCGATGAAGCGCTTCTACGCGGACTGCGACATGCTGCTCGTGCCCTCCGGCGCGGAGACGTTCGGCATGGTGTATCTGGAGGCGATGAGCCAGGGCGTGCCCGTGCTCTATACGCGCGGGCAGGGCTTTGACGGCCAGTTTCCGGAGGGAGAGATCGGCTTCTCCGTCGCCTGCGGCGATGTGCGGGAGCAGGCGCAGCGGCTGCTTGCGCTGTGCGGCGATTACGAGGCGCGCTCGGCGCGCTGCGTAGCGCGCGCGCAGGAATACGCGTGGCCGCGCGTGGCGCAGAGGTGGATGGCGCTGTACGCCGAGGCGGAAGGGAGGATGCCGGGTGGCGAAGGAAACCGATAGACGCCTGCGCATCCTGATGATGATCCACAGGCAGGCGGACAATTCGCCCTACTGCTTTTATGTGCACGAGCAGGCGAAGGCGCTGCGCGCGCTGGGGCACGACGTCACAGTCATCGCCTGCGTGGGCGTGATGCCCATGATGGAGCGGCTGCGCCCGGCACAGGCGGCCGTGGCGCGGGAAACGCCCGAACAGGCCGTGGTGGACGGCATACCGGTCTATTATCCGCGGGCGCTGACGCTGGGCAACGTGGGGGAGCGCCTGCTGGGCGGGCGTCTGCTTGCGCGTGCGGCGCTGCCCGTCGCCCGAAGGCTGCACAGGGAAAAGCCCTTCGACCTCGTTCACGCGCACATGCTGCCGCGGGACGGGCACGCGGGGCTGCTGGTCGCACGGGCGCTGGGCGTGCCGATGGCGCTGACGGTGCACGGCACGGACGTGCTGCACTACTTTGAGCCGGGCAAGACGCCGTGGGCGCGCAACCGGCGCATCGCGCAGGAGGCTGACGCGTTGATGGCGGTCTCTACGCTGCTGCTCTCGCGCGTGGCGCCGTGGCGCGGCGAGGGAAAAATCACGCGCGTCGTGCCCAACGGCGTGGATCTGTCGCTCGTGCCGGAGCAGACGCGCACCACGCCGCGCGCGGTGATCTCGGTGGGCACGCTCAAGGCGCGCAAGTGCATGGACAGGACGCTGGAGGCATTCGCGCGCCTCGCCGGGGAATACACGGACGCGACGCTGACGATTGTGGGCATAGGCGAGATGGAGGGCGCGCTGCGAGCGCGCATTGCAGAGCTGCGCCTTGAGGAGCGCGTGACGCTGACGGGCGGTCTGCCGCATGAGCAGGTGCTCGCGCGCATGGCGGAGAGCGACCTGTTCGTGCTGCCGAGCTGGGGCGAGGGCTACGGCATCGTCTACATCGAGGCGATGGCGGCCGGGTGCATCGCCGTGGGCGCGCAGGGCGAGGGCATTGAGGACACCATCCGGGACGGGGAGAACGGCTTTCTCGTTCCCGCGGGCGATACGGACGCAGTCTGCCGCGTGATGCGCGACGTGTTTGCGCACAGGGAGCGCTACGATGCCCTGCGTGAACGCGGCAGGCAGGCGGCGTGCGCGCTGACATGGGCGCGCAACGCGGAGACGGCGGAAGCGATTTATCAGGAAATGCTAAATAACTGGAGGCAGAAGCATGGGCAGAAAGGGCATTGATGCCGCGGGCATCCTCAGGCTGTACGACCGGGTGACGGGCGTATTCAACGAAATCTTTGACGCGCGGCTGCTGACCGTCTCGATGTTCGCGCTGCTTGGCTACTGCACGCTCTTCACGCAGCGCAAATTCCCGATGCGCTGGATGATCTTCGTGCTCTTTGGCATGATCCTGCTGGCCTTTGTGACGCTGACGGCGCGCGAGCCGGGCAGGGCGCGCGTGCGCTTCCACGCCGGTATGGCGGGGCTGTGGTTCGCGCTGCACGGCATGATGGTGGTCTCCGGCCTGTTCTATCAGGACTGGCTGCCCGAGAGCGTGCCGCTGCTCATCTGCTATCCGGTGATGTATTCCGTGCTCGCCTCGCGCGACGACGAATCGACCTTCCGCTCGATTCTGCGCGGCGCGGTCTTCGCCGTGCTGCCGTTTCTCATCTGGTCGTATCTCACGGTGCCGCTGTCCTTCGCCTATCCGGGCTATAAGGGCGTGTTCTACGACGCGAACTGCCTGTCGATGTGCTGCATCGTCATGACGACAAGCGCCCTGGTGCTCGCCTATGCGAGCTTCGTGCAGAAGCATGTGAAGGCGATGGCCGCGTATCTGGCCTGCGCGGCGCTGGGCGCGGTAACGCTGCTGGCGACGCTCTCGCGCTCTGGCCTGCTGGCGTTCGCGGGGGTGACGGTCATCCTCGCTGCGGCGGTCATCGCGGGCACGGCGAAGCGTCCGGGCCGGCTGCTGGCCGTGCTGGCCGTGGCTGTGGCGCTGATGGGCGCGGCGGGCGTGAAGATCACCAAGGACAAAATGTACGAGGCTGCGGTGGAGGACTACAACCTCGCCATCTACAATCACGAGACCTACGGCAATCCCATCACCGTGCCCAAGCCCGAGGATCGCACGATTTCCATGGACGACCTGACCAGCGACCGCTGGGGCATCTGGATGACGATCCTTGAAAACCTGACGTGGAACGGCCATGAGAGCAGCGTCGTCAGGGAGTGGGTCGCCAAGGACGGCGCGGGCGAGCGCCACTTCAATGCGCACAACGCCTTCCTCGGCGTGTTCTACAACAATGGCGCGATTGCGGGCGTGCTGCTCATCGCCTATACGCTGCTCTCGCTCTGGCGCGCCGTGCAGTACTACCGCATCCACAGGAAGCGCAGCCCCTATGCCGCCACGCCGCTGGCGTTCTGCGCGGTGTTCATTCTCGTGGGCATGTTTGAGTCGGTCTACGCGCCCTTCTCGATCATCGGCTGCGCGTTTTTGCTGGTGCAGGCGCCGCTCTGGCGCGCTGACCTGAGCCGCAGCACGGCGGAGGGAGAGCAGGCATGAGCCGGGTTTCCGTGATCGTTCCGGTCTACCGGTGCGAGGAGATGCTGCCCGCGTGCATCGATTCGCTGCTCGGCCAGACGCTTTCGGACATGGAGTTCATTTTCGTGTGTGACGGTAGCCCGGACGGCTCGCTCAGACTGCTTGAGCAGGCGAGGGCACGCGACGCGCGCGTGAGGGTCATCGCCTTTGAGGAAAACCGGGGCGTCTCCGCGGCGCGAAACGCAGGGCTGGAGGCCGCGCAGGGCGAGTTCGTGGGCTTCTGCGACGGCGACGATTGGGCGGAGCCGAAGATGTACGAGCGGCTGCTCACGGCTGCGCAGGAGGCAGGGGCGGACGCGGCCTTCTGTCGGGTCTTCAAGGATCATGAGGATGCGCAGGGGCAGCTCGTCCGCCGGGACGACGTGCCGCTGGGCTTTGCGACCGGCACGCGCTTTGACCGCGAGGCCATCCGCGACGCGCTCATCCCCGCGATGCTCTCCAAGCCCGAGGACAGCGACGAGCTGCCGCTCTCCGGCTACACGCCGCGCAACCTGTTCCGTCGGGAGCTGGCGCAGGCGCACCGCTTCCGCCCGGATATCCGCTATGCGGAGGATCTGCTTTATATCGTGGAGTGTATGCTGGACGCGGGCGCGGCGGTCGCCGTGGACGAGGCGTATTACCACTACCGCTTTCATGCGGGCAGCGTCACCAAGCGCTAC
>JALFHA010000094.1 GCA_022776785.1 Clostridiales bacterium
CATTCCGACCTCCTCGGGCACGGGCTCGGAGGTCACGCCGTTCGCCGTCATCACGGATGACCGCACGGGCACGAAGTATCCGCTGGCTGACTATGAGCTGCTGCCGAACATGGCGATTGTCGATGCGGACAACATGATGAACCAGCCGCGCGGGCTGACCTCCGCCTCGGGCATCGACGTGCTGACCCACGCGCTGGAGGCCTACGCTTCCATGATGGCTACGGATTACACCGACGGCCTGGCGCTCAAGGCGATGAAGAACGTCTTCGCTTACCTGCCGCGCGCCTATGATCGGGGCGCGGATGATCCCGAGGCCCGCGAGAAGATGGCCGACGCCTCCTGCATGGCGGGCATGGCGTTCGCCAACGCCTTCCTGGGCGTGTGCCACTCGATGGCGCACAAGCTCGGCGCGTATCATCACCTGCCGCACGGCATTGCCAACGCGCTGATGATCACATACGTGCTGCGCTACAACTCCGCCGAGGCCCCCGCGAAGATGGGTACCTTCCCGCAGTACGCCTATCCGCACACGAAGGCGCGCTATGTCGAGTGCGCGAACTTCTGCGGCGTGTGCGGCCGCGATGACGACGAGACGCTCGACCTGTTCATCGAGAAGATCGAGCAGCTCAAGGCGGCCGTGGGCGTGAAGAAGTCCATCGCTGAGTACGGCATCAGCGAGGAGGACTTCATGGCGACGCTCGATCAGATGGTCGAGGACGCGTTTGACGACCAGTGCACCGGCGCGAACCCGCGCTACCCGCTGATGAGCGAAATCAAAGAGATGTACCTGAAGGCCTACCGCGGCGACAAGGCATGAGAAGGAGGAAACAGCTATGACGGAGCAAAGCAGGCAGATCATCATTGAGCGCCCGACCAAGACGGTCTGGCGCGAGGGCGACACGATTGTCAAGGCGTTTATCCCGGGCTATCTCAAGTCCGACGTGCTCAAGGAAGCCTTCAATCACGCGCTGGCGGAGGAGGCCGGGCTGCCCGTGCCCAAGCTGCTCGGCGTGTGCGAGCGGGACGGCGGCTGGTCGCTGGAGATTGAGGCGATCAATGGCCGCACGATGGCGCAGGCGATGGCCGACGAGCCGGAGAAGCTGGAAATGTACATGGAGCAGCTTGTGGCGCTGCAGAGCGAGGTGCACGCCTGCACCTGCAAGAAGATGGTGCGCCTCAAGGATAAGCTCAACACGCAGATTTCGTCCCTGCGCGACGAGCTGGACGCGACCACCCGCTACGAGCTGCACGTCCGCCTGGAGACGATGAAGCCGCACGCGAAGATCACGCACGGCGACTTTAACCCGACCAACATCATCCTCGGCGACGACGGCAGGACGTACATCGTGGACTGGGCGCACGCGGCCATCGGCAACGCCTCTGCGGATGCGGCGACGACGTACCTGCAGTTCGCGCTCAACGACCAGAAGGCGGCGGATCTGTACCTGAAGCTCTTCTGCCAGAAGAACGACATCGCCATGCAGTATGTCCAGCGCTGGTTGCCCATCGTGGCCGCGGCGCAGATGACCAAGAAGCGCGGCAGGGAGCGCGAATTCCTGACCCGCTGGACGCAGGTTGTGGAGTTTGAGTAAGCCTTATGCGGCAGGAGACCCGGGCGTTTGTCCCCGGGCCTCCTTTTCTTTTGCCGCAGGCATCACTCCACCGCCGCAGCCATATATCCGTGATCCCGGCGCGTGCCGTCCGCGTCGTGCGTGTGAAAGAGCACCGTCAGATACACGCTGCTGACAGGGCGCAGGTTCAGCGCCTCCATGCGCGAGAGGAAGCGCTCATAGTGCTTTTGCAGCGGCGACTCCCCCGGCGAGACCTGCCAGCCGCAGTAATCCAGCACAAACGCCTTGCGCGCGGGCAGCACCTCCAGCACGCCGTTTGTGGGCAGGCCATATTCCTGAGCGAAATCCTGACGGACGCCCAGACCCCAGCAGTAGGCCGGAGAGCCGCCGTCCTTCGCCGCCGTGATGCGCAGGCAGGATTTCACCATCGGCATGTACGGCGTCCAGCCGGAGAGCACCTCATAGATGCGCGGGTCGTCGAGGAAGGTGTACAGGTCGGTGTGCGGCAGGAACAGCAGCGCGGGCAGCTCCACGACATGCCAGTCCTCCTCGCGCCCCTCCATGCGCGCCATCCAGCGCGACAGGCGCTCGTGCTCCTGCACGACGGCCTGGCTGACGGCGATCTGCCTGCGCAGCGCGTCGGCGCGCTCGTCGAGCTTTTGACAAAAGGCGTCGGCGGCATCCTCATGAAGCATGCCGCTCATCTCCTTGAGCGGCACACCGTAGCCGCGCAGCACAAGGCAGTCCAGCAGTCGGCTCGACTCGCGGAAGGGATAGTAACGATAGCCATTCTCCGCGACGCGCGGCGTGATGAGGCCGAATTGCTCGTAATGCTTGAGAAAGTCGGGGGTTACACCCATGTATCGGGCGTAGTCGCCGATGCGGTAGGTCTTCTTTTCCGGCTGCTTGTCCATGCGCGTTCCTCCGTGGCCGCCGCCCGGTATCCCGCTGGCGGCGGATGTTTCTCATAGTATAGCATAAAATGCCGGGATTGTTAAGAAAACCGGAGAATTTGCAGCAGCCGCTTGACCTGTGGGCCGCTCCCGGCTTTACACTGAATACATGTGAAAAACACCAACAAATACCACAGGAGGGCAATTCCATGAAGGATCTTTCCCGCAGAAGCTTTTTGAAGGGCGCGCTCGCCAGCACCGCGTCCGTGGCGGCTGCCGGCGTTGTCGGTATGCCGTTTCTCGTGCGCGCCGAGGGCGTGTACACCCCGGGTACCTACAGCGCGCAGGCGCAGGGCATGGGCACCGTCACCGTGACGATGACCTTCAGCGAGAGCGCGATCACCGACGTTGTGCTCGACATGCCCAACGAGACCCCCAGCATCGGCCAGGCGGCGGCTGAGGAGCTCAAGGCCATGCTGATGAACGGCCAGAGCGCGGAGATCGACGCGGTTTCCGGCGCAACGATTACCTCCAACGCCGTGGCCAAGGCGGCGGACAAGTGCATCAAGCAGGCCAAGGGCGAAATCCCGGTCGAGGTGCTCGAGCAGAAGGAGGAGGCTGCCGATG
>JALFHA010000110.1 GCA_022776785.1 Clostridiales bacterium
ATAGCGCATCGCCTGCGCCTCGCCGAAGGTGGACAGCACCATCGTGATGGCAGCCGTCAGGGTCGTCTTGCCGTGGTCAACGTGGCCGATGGTGCCAATGTTGACGTGCGGCTTCGTGCGCTCGAATTTTTGCTTCGCCATTGGAATAACCTCCTCGATAATTTCGGCTGACAGTTTTTTGCTGCGGCCCGCCGAATTGTCGGTGGTCGCTTTGGAGCAGGTGATGGGAATCGAACCCACGCGGTCAGCTTGGGAAGCTGAAGTTCTGCCATTAAACTACACCTGCGAAGGGCTGTCAACCGGTTCATACATCCATATTCTATCCAAATCTTCCGGTCTTGTCAATATCCTGCGCGCAATTTTGCCTGCAAAAACAATTTTTTCCGCGCGCCGGTCAGGCATTTTTTTCGCTGATGAGCCGCTCGAGCTTGTGCTTGACGCGCTGGAGCGCGTTGTCGATGCTCTTGACATGGCGGCCGAGCATCTGGGCGATTTCCTGATAGCTTTTGCCGTCGAGATAGGCAGAGAGCACGCGCCGCTCAAACGGCGAGAGCGCCTCGTCGATGCGCGATTCGATGCTCACATAGCTTTCCCTGCCGATGAGCAGCTCCTCCGGGTCGGTCGTGCGCCCCTCGGTGATGACGTCAAGGAGCGTGCGGTCGCTCTCCTCCTCATAGATCGGCTTGTTGAGCGAGACATAGGAGTTCAGCGGGATGTGCTTCTGCCTCGTGGCGGTCTTGATGGCCGTGATGATCTGCCGGGTGACGCACAGCTCCGCAAAGGCATGGAAGGAGGCGAGCTTGTCCGGCTTGAAATCGCGAAACGCCTTGAACAGCCCGATCATGCCCTCCTGCACGATGTCCTCATGGTCGGCGCCCACCAGGAAATAGGAGCGCGCCTTGGAGCGCACGAAGTTTTTATACTTGTTGAGCAGGTATTCCGAGGCGCCCGCGTCGCCCCGCTGCGCCAGCAGGGCAATATCCTCGTCGCTCATGCCCTCAAAGCCGGAGAGCGCCTCCTGCGGGTCATCCTCCCCGTCCGGGAACGCGCCCGGGCCGGGCCCTTCCCCGTGCAGGCCATCCTCCTGCGCGGCGAGCCGGTGCTCCGCGGCGTGCTCGTCCCACTCGTCCTGAACGTGCAGCGTGTTCATTCCTCGCCCTTTCTCATCCGGTCAAAGATTTCCTTCTGGTGCGGCGGCAGGCGCGAGAAGATGTCCCCGCGCGATACCCTTTCCTCCCGCATTCTGGTGCGCCCGACCCGGCGCACCTGCTCGAGCTCCATCAGGAATTCGCGCGAGGAGCTGCGCACAGCGCCGCGTCCGAGCGTCACGGTCTGCTCCACCGCATCGCTGGTAGCCACGCGCACATGCCGCCTTTTCGGCGCGGCCTCGCAGGCGGCCTCGATATAGTTGTCCGCGCTCTCGGCATGGCGGGTGAAGACGACCTCCACGCCGTTGACGCTCTGGCGGGTGCGCGCAGCCCTGTCGGTGTAGTGCCCGTCGAAGACGACGATCACCTCCTCGCCGGAATAGCCGGCGTAGTCGGCGATCAGATGCACGAGCCTGTCGCGCGCCTCCTCGATGCTCAGGCGCTCCTCGCGAGGGACGCGCCATGCGCCGATGACGTTGTAGCCGTCCACAAGCAGCAGCGGCTTCACGATCAGCCCCTCGCGCCCATCATGGCATAGAGCAGCACGCCTGCGGCCACTGAGGCGTTGAGCGAGCCGATCTGCCCGCGCATGGGCAGGGAGACCAGCTTGTCGCAGCTCTTTGCCACCAGCCGGGAGACGCCCTCGCCCTCCGAGCCGACGACCAGCGCCGCCGGGCCGGAGAAGTCGACCCTGCGGTAATCCTCGCCCTCCATTGCCGCTCCATAGACCCAGATGCCCTCGGCCTTGAGCCGCTCGATGAGCCGGGTCAGGTTCACCTCGCGCGCGACGGGGATGTGTTCCACCGCGCCCGCGCTCGCCTTCACGGCCGCCGGGGTCAGCCCCACGGCGCGCCGCTCCGGGATGATGACGCCGTGCGCGCCCACGCACTCGGCGCTGCGGATGATCGCGCCGAGGTTGTGCGGGTCGGTCACGCCGTCGAGGATCACCAGCAGCGGCGCCTCGCCGCGCTCCTTCGCCAGCGCCAGCATGTCCTCCACCGTGTGATAGGCATAGGCCGAGACGACGGCGATCATGCCCTGATGGTTGGGGGCCATCGCGTCAAGCCGCGCGCGGTCCACCTCCTGCACGACGATCTTCGCCTCGCGCGCCATCGCCACGATCTCGCGCGCCGAGCCGATGAGCTCTCCCTTGGCAACGAGCAGCTTCTCCATATCGCGGCCCGCGCGCAGCGCCTCGCGGATGGGGTTGCGCCCCGCCAACAGACAGCTCTCCAGCACCTCATTCTCCTGCGGCGCAGCCTCCGGCGCCTCGCGCATCATCGGGCGCTCGCCATACGGGCGGCGCTCGCCGCTTGCCGGGCGCTCTCCATACGGGCGGCGCTCGCCGCTTGCCGGGCGCTCACCGTACGGACGGTGCTCGCCGTTTGCCGGGCGCTCTCCATACGGGCGGCGCTCGCCGCTTGCCGGGCGCTCTCCATACGGACGGCGCTCGCCGCTTGCCGGGCGCTCACCGTACGGGCGGCGCTCGCCATTCTCCCGACGCTCACCGTACGGGCGGCGCTCACCATTGGCCGGGCGCTCTCCATACGGACGGCGCTCACCATTGGCCGGACGATCCCCATACGGACGGCGCTCACCCGTCGGCACACCCTTTCCCTCGTCGCGCTGCGGGCGGCGGGTCTCCTCATCATCGCGCCAATCGTCGCGCGGGCTGCGGTTCTTTTTCGTAAACTGATCGTAGTATGACATGCAGGTGATTCCTTCCTTTTATAAACCGGCATTTGCCGTCTCGTTGCTTCGCTCAGGAACGGCGTTTTCAGTGTTCCCCGCCCTGCGTGCCTTCATGCGCGCAGGCTTCCTCCAGTGCGGCGGCCATCAGCGCGTCCAGCCGCTCGCTCTGCCCCGTGATGTACAGATAGCCCCACAGCGCCTCCAGCCCCGTGGCGCGCGCATAGTCCGCCGGGTCGGCGTGCTTTGGCGCGGCGTGCTTGGCCTGCGCATTGCGGCCCCGGCGGGCGATATCGGCCTCCTCCTGCGTGAGCATCGGCTCAATCGCATGAAGCATCCGCGCCTGCGCCGCCGCGCTCACCAGACGCACAGCCTGCCTGTGCATCGCGCCGACGCTCAGGCCGCGCGCAAACAGCAGGCTGCGCACATAGAGATCGTGAATTGTGTCACCGACATAAGCCATCTGAAGCGGGTTGCGCGTCCGGGGATCGATGCTCCCCATCCGGGCGCGAGCCTCCGCCAGCTCCTCTTGCTGCAAAGGCTGTTTTCCTCCTTGCTCATCGCTGCGCATCATCCGGCGGCCCTCCGCAAACACGCAAAGGACGGCCAGCACGCAGCCCGAATCGCCGGGGCGTCGCGCCGCACGGCAGGCACAGCCGACAAAAGCGAATGGTTCCGCCAGTTGTGCAAGTTACAGTATATCATCAATTTCCCGAAAGAACAAGAGGAACCGGTGCGAAATTCGCCGGATTACGGCAGCCCGTTCGGCTCATCGGAGCGGTCTACGGCGGGCAGGGGCTCCGGCTTTTCGCACGGCAGCGCCGCCCACGCGACCACGCCTGCGCAGATTGCCTGCGCCACGCGCTCGCGGTATTCCTCCGTCAGCAGCAGCGCCTCCTCCTCTCGATTGGAGAGAAAGCCGCACTCCACCAGCGCCGAGGGCACGCCCAGCGTGAGGATGTAGTAATCCCCCGACAGCGCCACGCGCTCCATTTTTGGGGAAAGCTGCTCGATCATCGCCGCCTGAATCGCCCCGGCCAGCAGACGCCCGGCCGGGCAGTCCTCTCGATAGAACACCTGCGGGCCGCTCTCGCCGCGGCCGGCATATTCGTTCATGTGGATGGAGAGCACCATGTCCGCCCCGCCCTCGGTGATGATGACCGCGCGGCGCTGCATGTCCTGGAGCTTCTTGCGGATGGGCGGGTGCTCGTCGCACAGCGCGCGGTCATCCTCGCGCGTCATCACCACGCGTGCGCCCTTTGCCTCCAGCAGGCGCGCCAGCCGCAGCGCCACGTCGAGGTTTAGCCCCTTTTCGGGCGTGCCGCTCACACGCCCCACCGCGCCGCCGTCATAGCCGCCGTGGCCGGGATCGACGGCCACCGTGTAGCCCGCCAGCGGCAGCAGCGCCGCCAGACTGTCATCCTGCCGGCCCTGCGCCAGCGTCTGCGCGCTGCGCTGCTCCCGCCGCAGGGAAAACGCCTGCGCGGCATTCTCCCCCGCGCCCCAGAAAAGCGCCGCCGTGCACACGGCGGAGATGCCCAGCAGCAGCCCTGCCGTCAGCCTCACGCGATCCCGAAGAAAACCGTTCATCCTCCCGCCTCCCCACCCTCTGGCTGCTCAAGGCTTATGCCCTGCAGGGGAGCGTTATGACGCAGGCACGGGCGTGTCCTCTCCCGCACCGATATTTATGTGCTCGAAAGAATTGTTACAAATCTGTACACAGGTTTTCACCAGCTCCTCCACAGGTTTTCCACTGTTATCCCCAGATTTGTCCACAGCGATTTTTGAGAGATCATCAAGAAAAATGTCTATTCTCCACACCCTGTGCGGTTTTTCCACATCAGTTTTCCAGCATTTGGCGATAAGCTGTGGATAATTCAAGTTTTCCACAGTCCATTCGTTATGACAAAATTATGCCCGGATGATACATTTCTGTAACATTCCGGGCAAAATGATTATTGCATTGTCACATTCTCCGCACGAGTCCGCGTCACTGCACCTGTTCGAGCAGCTCCACCACGTCGAGGATCCGCTCCTTAGGCACCAGCTCGGAGGGCTTCCCCTCCGCCGCACAGGCGAGCAGATGCGTCAGCTCCCGCAGGAACCAGCCGCTCCTGCCCAGATTGATGCCGCAGTCCACCTGCACGGGGTCGGTGACGTCGAAGTGCGTCACCTCGCCGTCGGCCGCGTAGCCCGTCACGCCGTTTGCGTCGCAGACGAGCATTCCCCGCTCATAGTACACGCGCCAGCGCGCCGTGAACGGGATGGCCGCGTTGAACCACGCCGCCTCCGCGCTGACGTTCAGGCCGCTGCGATAGACGTAGGTGAAGCGGTATTGCTCGGCATACGCCTTCCCCTCGCCGCGGCACTCGGTATAGAGCATGTCGTCGGGCTTGCCGAACACGCTGACGATCACGTCCAGATCGTGAATATGCAGATCGAACGGCAGCAGCCCGCTCTTTTCCTTATCAAAGAGCCAGCCGCCCTGCGACCACCTCGGGCAGGCGCTCAGCCGCTCAAAGCAGGCGTCCAGCGGCTTGCCGTAGCGGGCGTCAGAGGTCACCTGCCGCAGCGTCTCCACCTCGCGCGTGAACTGGAGCACCTGCGCCACATAGAGCTGCACGCCGTTTTCCTCTGCGCAGGCGTACATCTGCTGCGCGTCCTCGAAATGCAGCGCAATCGGCTTTTCGGTGATGATGTGCTTTTTGCAGCCCAGCGCCTCGAGCACCAGCGGCTTGTGCAGGTACGTCGGCGCGCAGACGTCCACCACATCGACAGCCCGCTGAGCGCAGGCGGCGGTGATCGTCTCATACAGCGGCAGCCCCCACTGGGCGGCGCGCTGCCTGTCCGCATCCGTGCGCCCGACGGCGGCGACGACCTCCGCGCCGGGAATGTGCTGATAGTTGAGGTAGTGGGCGTTGCCCATGCCGCCCAGACCGACGAGCAGTATGTTCATTTCCGTCACCTCACAGCACAAAGCCGTGCGCGCGCAGGTAGTCGGCGCTGTCCTGCACGGCCTGATCGACCTGCGCAAGGCTCTCCGGCCCGGCGGAGGTAAACTCGATTTCCACGCTCAGCGGGCTGCCGTTGCCAGCCTCCTCAAGCGTTTTGAAGATGGCCGGGAAGTCCACGCGGCCCTTGCCCGGCGCGGGGAAGTCCCACGCATCGTCGGCGCCGGCCTTGTCCTTGAGGTGGACATAGCCCACCTCACCCACGCACGCCGCCAGATCCTCACAGGGATCGACGCGCCCGTAGAAGATGACGTTCGCCGTGTCGTAGTTGATCTTCACGCGCTCGCTGCCGACCAGCCGCACGATGTCGCTGAGCACGCGCCCCGTGCCGTGGTCGTGCCCGTGCGTCTCCAGCACCAGCGTCAGGTCATAGCGCTCCAGCTCAGGCACGAGCGCCGCGATGTGCCGCGCGACGGTTTCATTGTCCGCGACGGCCTGATCCTTGAGGTGCGCCTCGCCGATGGAGCTGACGATATAGGTGCAGCCGAAGAACGCCGCCAGACGGATGTTCTTCACGAAATCGCCGATGCGCTCGGTATCCATCAGGTTGCAGTGGCCGCTCATGGCGAAGGGAATCAGCCCCGCCTCGCCGAGCCTGTCCTTGACCGCCAGCAGCCGCTCAAAGCTCTGGTCGGGAAAGACATGCTCCGTCCAGCCCTTGGTGGCCGTCAGCTCGATATAGTGGAAGCCCGCGCGCCGGATGCCCTCAATGGCCTCCTCGATGGTAAAACCATGATAGCAGTTGGAATTGACCGCGACGATTCTGTTCATGTGCTCCGCCTCCCCGCATGTCAAGCGTCGATGCGCACCGTCTTGCCCGTCTCGGAGGACTCGATGGCCGCGAACACAGCGCGCATCGCCGGGAGCACGCTCTCGGCGGAGATGCCCTCCACGTGCGCATCGAGAATCGAATCGACAAACAGGTCGATGACGCCGGACTTGGTTTGGTTATCGTTGGTCTGTATCTGATCGACGTCGAAGTATTCCACCTCGCCGCCCTTCTTCTCCAGTACAAGCGTATGCTCCGGGTGATCGTAGATGCGCAGCACGCCCTGCGTGCCGTAGATAACGGTGGAATTGTCCTCCGCGCCATAGTCCGTCCATGAGACGCTCATCGTGCCGCACACGCCGCCCTCCATGCGGTAGATGCAGAAGGCATTGTCGTCCACGGAGATGGGCGTGCCATCGGCGAATTTCTTGTCGAGCGTCGTCAGGCGCGCCGTCACCTCGGTGATGCGCTGGCCGACGAGATGCTGGATGAGATCGGTCTTGTGCACGCCGAGGTCGGCCATCACGCCCATGGCGGCGCGCTTCTTGTCAAAGAACCAGGTGTTCGCGCCGGGATCGACGCTCCACGTCTCCGGGCCGCCGTGGCGGAAGTTCGTCTCAAACGTGATGACGCTGCCAATCGCGCCCGCGTCGAGCAGCTCCTTCGCCTTGACGTGCGCGCCCGCCAGCCGCTGATTCTGTCCGATCATCAGGCGCTTTCCGCTCCTGCGGGCGGCCTCGGCCATGGCCTCGCAGTCCGCGAGGGTCGTGGCCATCGGCTTTTCGCAGAGCACATGCTTGCCGTGCTCAAGCGCCGCAATGGCGATCTCCGCATGGCTCGCGTTGGCCGAGCAGACGCTCACCGCGTCGATGGCCGGGTCAGCGAGCAGTTCTTCGCAGGTGGCGTAGGCCTTCGCGCCATACTGCGCAGCCAGCGCCTGCGCGCGCTCGAGGTTCACATCGTAGAGCGCGGCGATGCGCACATCCTCGCGCGCCGCGTATTCAGGCAGATGACGCACCTGGCCGATCTTGCCGCAGCCGATGATGCCGACTTGAATCATGGTTTCTGCACTCCTTCCTGTTGGTTGAAAGCCTGTACGGCCCATACTATTCTGCATCTGAATCCTTGCTTCGCAAAACTCCCCGTCAGGTAACGCTGCGCTCCCTGACTGCTTTTACAAAATTGCTTCGCAATCCGGGTTACGTTGAGCTGCCGCCCAAACCCGCTTGGGGATTTCAGTCCGGGGCTATTGCCCGTTCTTCATCGGCTTCATCCGCCACAGGCGGCGCCGATTACGAACCCCCAAACCCCATCATC
>JALFHA010000127.1 GCA_022776785.1 Clostridiales bacterium
GGCTGCTCCCCGAAGAACGACATCCCCGCCCTCGTGCGCAAGTATTCCTCCATGAACCGCATCGGCTTCATGCACCTGCGCAACGTCAAGATCCTGCCCGATACCTCCTTTGAGGAGTCCGGCCACCTGACGAAGGATGGCTCCCTCGACATGAACGCCATCGTCAAGGCGCTGGTGGAGACCGGCTTTACCGGCTACTTCCGCCCGGACCACGGCCGCATGATCTGGGGCGAGGTCGGCTCGAACGCCAAGCCCGGCTACGGCCTGTATGACCGCGCGCTCGGCTCCGCCTACCTCAACGGCCTCATCGAAGCCAACGGCGGCACCATCGAGTGACGCACGCCGCTTGTTCAAACATCAACCAACCGTAATGTGAGAAAGGATGCGTGTTCCCATGAATCTTCCTCTGAATGTGGACTTTACCGGCAAGGTTGTCGTCGTCACCGGCGCGGGCGGCGTGCTCTGCGGCGATATGGCCCGCGCGTATGCGCAGGCAGGCGCGAAGGTGGCCGCCCTCGACCTGAATGAGGAGGCCGTCAAGAAGCTGGCCGACGAGCTCAAGGCGCAGGGCTACATCTGCGAGGGCTACAAGGCCAACGTGCTCGATCCCGAGGCGCTCGAGGCCGTGCATCAGCAGGTGCTTTCTGACCTCGGCCCGTGCGACATCCTCGTCAACGGCGCCGGCGGCAACAACCCGCGCGCGACCACGGACAACGAGTATCAGCACGAGGCGAAGGAGGGCCAGAAGACCTTCTTTGACCTCGACCAGAGCGGCGTGGACTTCGTCTTCAAGCTCAACTTCCAGGGCACGCTGCTGCCGACCCAGACGTTCGCCAAGGACATGGTGGAGCGCAAGAGCGGCAACATCCTGAACATCTCCTCCATGAATGCCTACATCCCGCTGACGAAGATCCCGGCCTACTCCGGCGCGAAGGCCGCCATCTCCAACTTCACCCAGTGGCTGGCGACGCACTTCGCGGGCTCCGGCATCCGCTGCAACGCGATTGCCCCGGGCTTCCTCGTCTCCAACCAGAACCGCGCGCTGCTCTTCAACCCGGACGGCACCCCGACCGCGCGCAGCGCGAAGATCCTCGCGGGCACCCCGATGGGCCGCTTCGTCGATTCCGAGGAGCTGCTCGGCGGCGTGTTCTTCCTGACGGACGACAAGGCCGCCTCCGCCATCACCGGCGTGGTGCTGCCCATCGACTGCGGCTTCGCGGCGTATTCCGGCGTGTAAGCGTCCCGGCGCGAATTGCTTTTTGCGCCAAAATATGTTATCATATCAGCAATACAGGCGGCGGGGCGCACCCGCTGCCCGATGAAAGAAAAGGAGTGTATGTCCCATGAAAAAGCTGTTTGCGCTGCTGCTGGCGGCCGTGCTGCTGGTGCCTTGCTTCGCGCTCGCTGAGGATCTGCTCAGCGCCGACCCCGAGGAGCTCATGACCTTTGACCGTAGCTCCCATGTCACCGACTGGGAGGGCAAGTGGGTGCTCGCCGCCGCCTACATCGGCGAGGACTTCGCTGAGGAGTACGACGTGGCCGTGACCGGCATCATCCCCGTCAAGGAGAACGCCGCCACGCTGGAGATCACCACCATCCTCGACGCGAGCGCTAACGACAAGCAGCTCGGCACGATGGTCGACGTGGCCTCCTACATCCACGGCCACACCCATGACCTCGCCGGCGTGCTGACCTTCTCCGCCGACATCACCGACGACGAGCCCTACACCGTCAAGAGCGCGTGGGATGAGTGGCCCAACAACGTCATCCGCGGCGAGAACGACGGCGACTTCAACTACGGCCCCGCCAAGACCCACGTCAAGGGCGAGGAGGATGACTGCCACTGGGAGGACATCACCGGCGTTGAGATCGAGGACATCGAGGAGATGAAGTACATCGGCGTGAACACCGCCGGTCAGCTCATCCTCTGCTACGCGGACGACAACGTCGCCAAGAAGGACGGCGATGTGGGCTTCGCCTACATCTTCGTGCGCGCTGAGTAATCGGCTCAAGCACACCCTGCGGCCTCCCGATGCGGGAGGCCGCTTCTCATTGCCAAAGAAGGGCTTTTTTTCCTATTGAGGGAGCAGAAGCCTCCCGAAATCACGAATTTTCCATTTTCCGGGAACAAAGCCGCCCGGCCAATCGTCTCTATGATATACCCCAAATCAAAGACAGGAAAGGCGGAATCGTTTATGAGAAAGCTCGTTTGCATCCTCACGCTCCTTTGCGCGCTGGCGCTGCCCGCGCTGGCTGAGCCGCTGGCGGGCGGCTGGCAGGTTGCCGAGAGCGCCGAGGTCACGGAGGACGCGCTGGAGGCGTTCTCCATCGCCTCGGAGGCGCTCGTCGGCGTGGCTTATGAGCCCATTGCGCTGCTGGGCACGCAGGTTGTCGCCGGGATGAACTACTGCATCCTCTGCCGCGCATGGCCCGCCACGCCGGACGCGCAGGTCGGCTTCGTGCTGGCGTATGTCTACGCCGACCTCGAGGGCAACGCGACGTTCACGCACTTCGCACAGATCGACATCGCCGCGCTGGCGCAGGGCGAGTGAAAGAACTGGCTGGACGCGCAGAGTCTTCGTCAGGTTGGGAATGACTGAAAACCGATCGCGCGGGCGATGCAGGATAGGAATCAGGTTTCCCTCTTTTGCATATCATATAGCATGACATTGAACTCTATCCCTTGACAAAGACGGCGTTTGAGTGTATACTGACGGCAAGGTAGTTCACTGCCTCAAATGTTAGTTGCTCCTCGACATGCAACTGAAATATCGTCGAGTTCAAATGTCAGTCGCTCCTCGATATGCGACTCATCAAGAGATCGAGTTCAAATGTTTGGAACTCCATTCGCAAGAATGGGGTTCCTTTACTACTAGGAGAAAAGCGAAATGGATATTGGACATTTTTATTATCTTGACGATCAGTACTTCATTGATTTTCCCGATCCGAATTTGATGCAGAATAAGGAAACAATCAATGGACAAGTGCATGACAGACCCTGTTTTTATGCCTTTCAGGATGCGAATACAGGTCTGTATTGGATGATTCCGTTCTCGTCGAGAGTTCAGAAATTCCAGACGATCTACAATAGAAAAATGCAAAGATATGGAAAGTGCGACACGATTGTGTTTGGTAATGTTCTTGGGCATCGAAAAGCGTTTTTGATTCAAAACATGTGTCCAATCACCCCACAGTATATCAAGAATGAGTATGTTGACAGCCGGGCAAATACGCCTGTGAGAATCAACGGTATTCTTGAGAGGGAGCTGCTGAGCAAAGCAAGGAGAGTACTGGCCATGCAAAGGAATGGAATCCCGCTTATTTTTCCGGATGTCATCGCCATTGAGAGGACATTGCTGAGCAGATGATGTCTTTACTATAAAAGTCCTTCTGCAAAGCTTCGGCCTCGATCGTAAAGCAGCGGGACTTATACTGTCTTGCACTTAAAAGCTCGAATATAAGCGCGAAGCAAAGAAGGGAGTTTGAGGGATGAAATCCCTCAAGCAGGTTTGGAGCCGCAACCTGCCGCCGCCTGTGGCGGAATCAGGCAGGCGAAGGCTGGAAACCGCAAGGAGCGCCTTTGGCGCGACTATGCG
>JALFHA010000166.1 GCA_022776785.1 Clostridiales bacterium
CGTCTGCGAATCAGCAGCACGCAGTAGCCGCGCAAAAGACGCGGCTGGTTCATGCCCTTTTCATAGGCCTGCGCGTAAAGCTCCAGCGCCTTGTCGAAGTCTCCCTTGCTGTGCGCGGTCAGCGCCTTGTTGCCCAGCATATTCGCCATAAAGCTCATGTCGTTTTCTTCCTCCCTGTTTCGGCAGCCAGCCTGCGCTGGAGCCGCTGTATTCTCCTGATGATCGCCTCGGTCTGCGCCTCGCCCCCGGCGATGGGCGCGGTGTTGAGCGTGCAGGTCAGCGCGCCCCTTGCACAGGCGAGCGCACGCTGCGCGTCGTGCTCCACGTGCTCATAGTATTTGGCCAGCGAAAGATACGGCTGCGCGCCGCCCTCTCCCCGGGCGATCATCGCCTGCCAGACATCCACGGCCTCGCTCCACTCGCGCTGCTGTCTGTAGCTGTCCGCCAGACGCATCCGCGCCTGCGCGCCCAGAGAGCCGCAGCCGAGGATCTTCATGCACGCGCGGCCCTGCTGTGTCCGCCCGCTGCGCAGCAGCGTGCGGCCCACGCTGTAAAGATCCTCCTCATGTGCAAGGCGCTCCGGCTCGCGGTAGACCGCGCACAGGTGCGCCGTGAGCTGCGCAAGGCTCACGACATCCTGGAAATTGTGGCGCAGCACGTCCTCCAGCAGCGCAAATTCCCCGGTTTTCAGGTAATCGAAGTACCGCTGGGGCACCTGCGCGCCCGGCAGATCGTCCTCACGCGCCTGCCCCAGCACGGCTTCCTCGAGCGACGCGAGATTGCACCGCCTGAGCCGCAGCTTGTACACCCGCCGCGCGGCGTGCAGCAGATCGAGGTGCGGCCTGTCGCACATGCGCACGCGCAGGCGGTTCATCACCATGCGCGACTCGAGCAGCGGCAGGTCAAAGCTCTTGCCGTTGAAGGAGACCACCGTCGTATACCGCTCGAGCAGCCCCGCCAGCTCGGTAAGCATCGCGGCCTCCTCGCCGTAATCGCGCATGACGTACTGCCTGACGACCATGCCGCGCTCCGTCAGAAAGCCCACGCCGACCTCAAAGGCCAGCGTGCCCGCGCCGCCGCTCAGGCCCGTCGTCTCCGTGTCCAGAAACAGCAGGTCGCGCGCGTCCCACCGCGTGCCGGCAAAGGGCGGATCGCATGCGCGAACCTCATCCAGCGTCGTTTGCTCAATGCCGCCCAGATCGCTGAGCGGCACGACGTGCTCCCGGCAGAAGAACGGCTCCGCCTTCGGTGGAGGCGGCGGCTTCCTGACCGCCTGCGGCGCGCCGGAGGATACCGCCATCAGCCTTTCGCGCAGGCTTCTCATCGGTTCATCAGCCTTTCCGTCAGCAGCAGCGCCGTCTGCTTGCCCCTCTCGCCCACCTCGGCAGACGGCCCCACGCAGGAGGGACAGCCGCTCTCGCAGCCGCAGCGCGCAATGAGGTCATGCACGTCGGCGAAGATCAGGTCGCGCATCCCGTAGATGCGCTCGCTCAGGCCGATGCCGCCTGCGTAGTTGTCAAAGACGATGATCGTCGGCTTTCTGGTGAACGGGTCGCGCACGCGGTACTGCACGCACAGATCGCCCGCTGCGCACATCAGATAGACCGGCAGAATCTGGCGCAGCGCGTTGGCGACGCCCAGCATACCGCCCTGCAGATCGTCCATCGACAGCCCGCCTGTGATCTGCTCGTCGAGCGCCCACCAGCAGGCGCAGGTCGGCATCTCCAACTCGGGCAGATCGACCGGGCCAAAGCCCAGCGTCTCCTGCGTGTCGAGCTTGAACTTCTTGAACATCGTTACCAGCCAGGTGACGACGACCTCGCCGTAGGCCATCTGCCCGCCGGGGAGCTGCTGCTCCTTGAGCACGTCGATGACCTTGATGCTGGTGTTCAGGTCGGCGTCCGTGTAGTAATCCACGTCCACGCTGCGCACATAGGCCTTTTTCTCGGTGAAATCGAGCTTTTCCACCTGATACTGCTGCCCCTCGTGCATGTAGATGGCGTGCTCGTGCAGGAGCATGGGCACGGTATAGCGGTCCATCTCGCCGATGACGGCGTGATGCTCGGGACGCGTGATGTCGATGATGAGGAAGTTTTCGCTCGTCACCGAGCGCAGCGACAGGTCGCTGGCTGGGAATTCCTCGGCCATCCAGTGGTAGCGCCCGCCGGTCAGGTGCAGAATCTGCTCCTCGCAGAGATAGTCGAGCAGCTCCTGCGTGTCCACGCCCTCGGCATAGCTTTCGCCCTGCTCGAAGGGCAGCTCGTAGGCGGCGCACTTGACGTGCCCCATCAGCACATAGAGGTTGTTCGGATGGATGAGCGCATTTTCCGGCGAGCCCGAGAAGAAGTAGCCGGGATGCGAGACGATGTACTGGTCGAGCGCCGAGGAGGAGGCCACCAGCACCGTCAGCGACGTGCCGCGCCTGCGCCCCGCGCGCCCTGCCTCCTGCCATGTGCTGGCGATAGAGCCGGGATAGCCGCACATCACGCACGCGTCGAGCTGGCCGATGTCCACGCCCAGCTCCAGCGCGTTGGTCGATACGACGGCGCGGATCTCGCCCCTGCGCAGGCCGCGCTCGATCTCCCGGCGCAGCGTCGGCAGATAGCCGCCGCGATAGCCGCGCACGCGCCCGGCATTGCCCAGCGGGTCGCGCACGCGCTCCTTGAGCCTGCGTGTGAGTACCTCCACCGTCAGGCGCGATTTGCCAAAGACGATGGCGGAGATGTCGTTATCCACCAGCATGGAGGCGATGCCAAGCGTCTCCTGCAGGGCGGAGCGGCGGATGCCGAGCTGCTTGTTGATGACCGGCGGGTTGTAGAAGACGACGTGCTTTTCCCCGCTGGCCGCGCCGCTCTTGTCAATGAGCGTGACCGGCCTGCCGATGAGCGCCGCCGCCAGCTCGCCCGGGTTGGCGATGGTCGCCGAGCAGCAGATGAACTGGGGGCTGGAGCCGTAAAAGCGGCAAAGGCGCATCAGCCGCCGCAGGACGTTCGCCAGGTTCGAGCCGAACACGCCGCGATAGGCGTGGATTTCGTCGATGACGATGTAGCGCAGGTTTTCAAAGAGCTTCACCCACTTGGTGTGGTGCGGCAGGATGCCGGAGTGCAGCATGTCTGGATTGGTGACGACGATGTGCCCCGCCTGCCGCACGGCGCGCCGCGCAGCCGCGGGTGTATCGCCGTCGTAGGTATAGGTTTTCACGTCCACGCCCATCTGCTCAATGAGCTCGTAGAGCTCGGACACCTGGTCGGCGGAAAGTGCCTTCGTCGGGAACAGGTACAGCGCCCGTGCGTCCGGGTTTTTGAGGATGCCGTCGAGCACCGGCAGATTGTAGCACATCGTCTTGCCCGACGCCGTGGGCGTGACGACGCAGATATCCTTGCCTGCAGCCGCCGCGTCGATGGCCTGCCGCTGATGGCTGTAGAGCCTGTGCACGCCGCGCGCAGCCAGCGCCGCCGGGATGCGGGAATCGAGCAACTCGGGATAGTCGGCGTACTGCGCCTCCCGGGCCGGAATCGTCTCCCAGTGCGCGACGTTCTCCATGAAGGACGGCGTATGGCGGAGCCTGTCCACAAGCTGATTCAGATTCACAGCGTTCCCTCCCCTCTGTCCTCTCTTTGCCTTACGCCCAGTCTCTCCGATTGGCGCATGTGCGCAACGGCCAGAGCAATCAGAGAAAAGTAGGTGGCGATCAGAATTGGCTGCGTCACGTTGAGCAGCATCACGACGAAATACGCCGACAGCGAAGCAAACAGGGCTGTGAGCGGGATATGCCTGCTCATGCGCCGCGCCACGCTCAACAAGGCCGCCGCATACAGCGCGATAAACACCGCCGCGCCAAGGATGCCGCAGGTCAGCAGAAGCTGAAGCGGCTGACAGTGCGGATCGTTGTAGACACCGATCTGCGAGGTGACGGACGTCTCGCAGTACGGCGTGAGGATGGCGAGCGTCTGCTCCATCCCCTTTCCGAAGAGCTTGTCCATCGGGCTGAAGTCACCAAACGCGCGCAGAGAACGGATATAGACGAAGCCACGGTAGGAGCCCCAGCTGTCGCCGAAGCGCAGCACATGGCCAAGCTCACCCAGCGGGGTCTGCGTATTGACGAAGTTGAAGTAAAAAACCATCGCCCCAAGCGATACCGCAGCAATCAGCAGCAGTGCCAGCGCAAGGCGCGCAAGGCGCCGCCTTCCCGGCGCGCGCACACCCCTTCGCGCCAGCAGCAGGCAGACAAGCGCCGCGACCGCCAGCAGCACAGTCAGATCCACCGCAGCGCCGCTCTGCGTCAGCAGCTTCAGCAGGCCGTCAAGCGTCGGGCGATAGGGGCTGAGCAGGAGCAGGCGGCGCGCGGCAGCCTGCGCGGCGAAGGCCGCGCTCCACAGCGCCAGCGCGCGGGCCATATGCCTCAAGCTTCCGCCGCACAGCGCCAACAGCAGGAAGCACACCAGATGAACGCCGACAAACGCGCTGTCCGTGCGGGAGCAGGCCGCGCCCAGCATGATGACAGCCGCGCACACCGCAGCATAGCAGCGTATACCGGCGCGTTCAGCAAAGATCGCCTTCGCGGCGGAGATGGGCAGCAGCATCACCAGATAGGTGCCAAAGAAATCAAAATTGCCGATGGTCGATAGAAAGATTTCCTCCTGCCCGGGACGGATGCGGGCATAAAAGCCCAGCGGGTCGATGCCCGCTGCGTTGAGCACGCCCAGCCCCGCGCACAGCGCAGAGCAGAGCATCATCAGCAGCGTCAAAATGCGCATATCCCGCAGGCCGTAGGCGATGACGCCATAGGCCGCCCCGCAGCTAAGCATGAACAGCAGCCCGCAGCTGCGGCCATTGCTGCCGGTGAGCGTGGATTCCTCAAAGCCCGTCCGCGCGCAGGAGAGCACGCAGGCGAGCATCAGCAGCGCCATGCACAGCGTCACGCCGCGCCCGGCGTGTCCTCTGTCCGCTTTTGATGGGTGCCCCTCGAGCAGCCGCCCCAGCACAAAGAGCACAGCCAGCGGCGGCACCGCGGCGCGCACGGCCTGTACCTTGATGCGGTTGATGTCAAAAAAAGCGTCGTGAAACAGCAGCGGAAGCACGCAGATCATCAGCAGCGCACATAAAAGCGCACAAACGCGCGCAGTCACCCCTCCCGCAAGGGAAAGGCGCTGCCTGAATGTCCTCTGCTCGTCGCTCATGCCCGCACGCTCCATCTGCGCATTGCCGCGGCGCTCCTCCCGCAAAGCCGTTTCCGGGTGCGCGGCGGCTGAATTGGCGGGGTCTGACCGGCGGCGTGCCGGCTCGCCTCCCGCTCTTGATAGTATAAAGCATCGCCGCGTTGTGCGCAAGGAAAATTACGCGACAGCGGCGACGCTTTCCCCTCGTCATAGGGCTCCGGCCTTTTGGCCAAGCCGCGGCGTTCGTTATCCCGTTATCAGCGCCGCTTCCTCGCTGGGCACGCCGCTCTCGCACGCGAAATGCAGCGCGCCGTCCCGCACGCACAGGCGCACGCGCTCGCCAAGCGTCCCCTCGAGCAGCATGTCGGAAAGCGGCTCCTCCACGCGCCGGGCGATGAGCCTGCGCAGGTTGCGCGCGCCGCTCATCGGATCCATGCCCTCCCGCGCGAGCAGAGCGGCCGCCTCGTCGTCGAACTCCAGCAGCACGCCGCGTGCCGCCAGCCGCTGCGCCGTGCGCCCGAGCAGCAGCGCGGCAATGCGCTCGCCGTCCGCCTGCGTCAGGCTGTTCATGACGAGCAGCTCGTCGATGCGCCCGAGGAATTCGGGGCGGAAGGTCTGCTTTGTCTTTTCCAGTATTGTCTTTCTGCGGCCCTCCGCGGCGGAATCCGTGCCCGCCCCGGCAAAGCCCAGCCTCTTGTCCATGTCAAAGGATACCCCCGCGTTGGAGGTCATCACCACGACGGTATTGCGGAAGCTGACCTTGCGGCCCACGCTGTCCGTCAGCCGCCCGTCGTCCAGAAGCTGAAGCAGCAGGCTGAAGATCTTCGGGTGCGCCTTTTCAATCTCGTCGAACAGCACGACCGAATACGGCCGCTTGATGACCGCGTCGGTGAGCTGTCCGCCGTCGCCGAAGCCGACGTAGCCCGGCGGTGAGCCGATGAGCCGCGAGGCTGTGGCCTCCTCGGCATACTCGGACATGTCGATGCGGATCAGCGCATCCTCGCTGCCAAAGAGCGCGTCGCTCAGCGCGCGGCACAGCTCCGTCTTGCCCACACCGGAGGGGCCCAGCAGCATGAACACGCCGAAGGGCCTTCCTGGATCGTTCAGCCCGGCCCTTGCCCGCCGCAACGCGCGGCACAGCGCGGAGATGGCCTCGTCCTGCCCCACGATGCGGCGGCGCAGCTTCTCCTCCAGCCCCAGCACGTCGGCGTTGTCGCCCGCGTCCATGCGGCCCACGGGGATCCCCGTCCACTGGGAGACGACCCTCGCCACATCGGCCGCGCCGAGGCGGGGCGACGGCGCATCCGTACCCGCGTCCTGCTGCGCCTCGAGCTTTCGCATGGAGGCCGCCTCGTCCAGCAGATCGATGGCCTTGTCGGGCATGAAGCGGTCGGTCACATAGCGCGCGGAGAGCTCCACGGCCGCATCAAGCGCATCCTCTCCGATGGCGACGCGGTGGAACGCCTCGTAGCGCGGCTTGAGTCCGCTGAGGATGGCGCGTGTCTGCGCCCTGTCCGGCTCAGCGACGTCGATGCGCTGGAAGCGCCGGGCCAGCGCCGCATCCTTCTCGATGTATTTCTGGTATTCCTTGTAGGTCGTCGCGCCAATGACGCGCACCTCTCCCCTCGCCAGCGCAGGCTTGAGAATGTTCGCCGCGTCCAGCGACCCCTCCGAGCCGCCCGCGCCCACGAGCGTGTGAATTTCGTCGATGAACAGGATGGCGCCTTCCTGCTGTGCAGCCTCAGCCACCACGGCCTTCATACGCTCCTCAAACTCGCCGCGGTACTTGCTGCCCGCGACCATCTGCGCCAGATCAAGCGCGTACACCTGCGCCCCGGAGAGCATCGGCGGCACGCTGCCGTCGGCAATGCGCTGGGCGAGCCCCTCCGCCAGCGCGGACTTGCCCACGCCCGGCTCGCCGATGAGCAGCGGATTGTTCTTCGTCTTCTTGCCCAGCACGCGGATCATGGCGGCGAGCTCCTCGCGTCGACCGATCATCGGCTCAAGCCTACCCTCCATCGCAGCCTGCGTCAGATTGCGGGCGTACAGGCCGAGCGGGCTCTTGTCCTCCTGAGGCTTCTCCTTCGGGGCAGCCTGCCGTGCCGCCGCGACCTCCTCCTGCGTGATGGGCGCATCCGAGGGCGCGATGCGCCGCGCAGCCAGCGGACGCTCGATTTCACCCGCGGCGTTGACGAGCGCCGTGCGCAGCAGCTCCTCGCTCTTGCCCATCCCATGCAGCACGTCAAGCGCCGTGCAGCCCGTCTCGCACAGCATCTCCTGCCAGATATGCGCCACCCCGGCCAGCGTCTTCTTCTCCGGGCTGACATAAGCGATGGCGCGCAGCAGGATGCGCTGCACATGCGGGGTCATCCCCATCACGCGGGTAAAGCCTGCGTCGCCGTGCCCGCAGCGCGCAAGCACAGCCTCCTCCAGCGCGCGAACCTCGATGTCGCCGATGATGCAGCGGGTCAGCTCATCCCCGCCGCGGGCCAGCCCCAGCAGCAGATGGCCGCTTGACATGCGCTGGGAGCCCATCGCCGCCGCGCAGAGCTGCGCCTGCAAAAGCGCCTTGGAGGCGCTCTTCGTAAAGCCTGCGGAAATATTCAGCAAAGTTTCTCACCTCTCGATACACGGCCTGCGTCACGCGTTGGCGCGGCGCTTGGCCAGCGACAGGATCATGCTGCGCAGCGTGCCCGCGCACAGCGCATCCTTCATCGCCAGCGGCAGCGGGACGGCCTGCGGCGACAGCGCCGCGAGCATCAGGCTGGCCTCGTCGGGCGTGACGATCTTCTCCATCTTCAGATGCTCGATGATCTTCGCCGCATCCGATGCACTGATGGACTGCCCAATGCGCTGATACAGCGATTGCAGCAGCTCCTCGCGGCTCGTGGCCGCCATGCGCACGATGCGGATGTAGCCGCCGCCGCCGCGCCGCGACTCAATCACATAGCCGTGATCCGGCGTAAAGCGCGTGGAAAGCACATAGTTGATCTGCGACGGCGCGCACTGAAAGTGCTCCGCAAGCTCGTTGCGGCGCAGCTCGATTTCCATATTTTCATCCTCCATCAGCGCCTTGATAAAGGCCTCGATGGAATCACTGAGCATTCTCATAGTCTGGCACCTCACCCTGCGCGCCGCTTTCTGCTTCATATAGCTGAGGACGAGCCCCGGCCATACGGGCGTCAAAGACCGATTTCAGGCGCGCGAACATTTATTGAACTTTCTTTGACTTTTACATTATACGCTTTTTTTAACGGGCTGGCAACACGCGGGGCAAAATTTTCCCTGCCAGCAGCCCCAAGCGCAAAAAACCGGCTTGCCTGCGCACGCAATCCGGCGTATAATCGGGTTATATGGGTCAATATCGCGCCGCGCGGCTTTTTTCGTGCGCGGCCAAAGAGGAGCTTACTGTTCATGATTATACTTTCCGCACAGAGCGTCGCCAAGTCCTTCGGCGTCAACGCTGTGCTCAAGGATGTCTCCCTCACGCTCGAGCAGGGCGAGCGCATGGGCCTTGTCGGGGTCAACGGCTGCGGCAAATCGACGCTCATGCGCATCATCGCCGGGCTCGATACGCCGGACGGCGGCGAAATCGCGCTTGCGCGCGGCGTGCGCGTGGGCTATCTCGCCCAGCAGGATATGGCGAC
>JALFHA010000137.1 GCA_022776785.1 Clostridiales bacterium
AACAGCACTTGTTCCTGTGCAATAGCGATTATCGTCCATTGTGCGAAAATCGCTAACGTCTAACCGCAACCATCAGACCTCGAAGCTGGATTTCTGACTTTGAGGTCTTTTTGTATACATGGAAAGAAAAGCCTTGCAAGTCAATGCCGATGAGCAAAAAAAATTCCCCCACCGAAGTGAGGGGTTGCCGACAAGTCGCCAAACCTGTCATAACTGAAATATCTTGCAATATAACGAAAAATTCATCGTTGACTGTTATTGTGTTATACCATATCATGGCGCGAATGTCAAGATTTGCTCATCGCTGATGTTGGTCTAAGTGCAAATAAAACTGCGGTTTTATCGTCATTTCCAGTCCTCTAAACGCCCAAAGTTTCGGCAGTTGCAGAGATGACAGACGATAACGGAATTTGCACAAAAGACGATAATGGGGTTTGCAAAGGAACAATGAGGAACAAGCTGAGTGTGAAGGAGTATGAAGACCCGTTTGGAGAAGTAACGAAGAACCAAGGAAAAAACAGCAACCGGAAAGAGTAAGTTGATGCCCTTTTAGGGGCAGCTAAAGAGACAAGAGCAAGGTGGCTGTAGCAAAGCGAAAGCCAGCGTCTTTAGGCGCTGGCCTGGCATTAGGGGGTTATACCCCCTGAGCGAGCCACCCGTTTTACGGGTGGGAGCGACTAATAATGCATTTTTGAAAAGCAGTTAGTGAGCGAAGCGAGACCTGACGGTGAGTTTATGATAAGCCAACGAGAAAACTGGAAGAAATGATTGAATCAAAGAACAAGTGCAAAGCCCGCGGGGTCATCCCCGCGGGCTTTGCACATGGAAATGATATTTTGTTACCTCAGGTACTTCCGCTTGAGATTCTCGACCTTAGGCGGCTTGGCGCGCTTTCTGCGGTGGCGGCGGATGAAGCGGATCAGCCAGAGGAGCGCCAGCAGCGCAAGCCCCGGCGGCACGAGATAATCCCACGAGAAGCGCGGCCACGGGTTCTCATCTGCGGCGGTGTAGGCCTCGATCTGCTCGAGCGTAGGCGGCGCGTCCTCACGCGCGGCGATGGAGCGCGTGGCAACCAGCTCGTAATCCGCCGTGCCGTTGTTCTCCGAATAGAAGGTCAGGATGCCCATCACGTCGCCGACGTTGACGGGGGCGCGGAATTCGCGCGTCCACTCGATGGAGGAGATCTGGTTGAAGTTCTTGCGCAGGATGTCGATGGTCGCGGTGTTGGCGATGATGGTCATGCTCTTGCTCGGATCGACGGCGCGGATGCCCAGCGTCAGCTCGCCGTGGCCGGGATCATCCAGCGCGAAGCCGGCGACGTCGATGACGCGCGGATCCTCGGCGTAGAGCGACTCCGGGCTGATGGACTCGATCTGGGAAAAGCCGTATTCAAACAGGCGCTTCGTGTCGATGTAGCGGCGTGTGTCGCCGTCGTAGAGGACGACGGAGATCAGCTCGATACCGCCGTTGTTCGCCGCGCCGACAAAGCAGTAGCCCGCGTCGTAGGTGTAGCCGGTCTTGATGCCAATGGCATAGCGGTAGTAATAGTCGCTCTCCGGGTTGAGGATGCTCGTCTTGCCCACGAGCGTGCGGCGTGGATGCGCGGCGGAGCCGTCCTCCTTTTCGGTGGCGGGCATGTCGTAGGTAGTGTTGCTGACGATCTCGCGGAAGCGGCTGTCCTGCATGGCGGCGCGCGCGATGATGGCCATATCCCGCGCTGTGGTGTAGTGGCTGGTGTCCTGTACGCCAGAGGGGTTGGTGAAGTGCGTGCCCTCCGAGCAGCCGAGCATCTGCGCCGTCTGGTTCATCAGGCTGGCAAAGGAGTCGATGCTGCCGCTGATGTATTCCGCGATGGCGTTGGCCGCGTCGTTGCCGGAGACGACCATCATCGCGTTGATGAGGTCGAGCATGTTCACCTGCTCGCCGGCCGAAAGCGGAACCTTCGTATACGTCGCGGGCACGAGGTCGATGGCGTTCTGTGAGACGGTCACGATGTCGTTATCGAGATCCGCCATCTGCAGGGCGATGTAGGCGGTCATGATCTTCGTCGTGGAGGCGGGATACATCAGCTCGTCGGCATTCTTCTCAAAGAGCACCTCGCCGGTGTCCGCCTGAATGAGGATGGCGCTGCGGGCGTAGATCATGTCCGCATCCAACAGCTCGGGATGGCTGGAATCGTAGGGAATTGCGCCCTCGGGCAGGTCGGGCGCGACAAAGCGGCGCGCTTCCTCCGCAGGCTCCTCGGCCAGCGCGGGGAGGCAGGAGGCGAGCGCCAGCGCCAGAGACAGCAGCAGCGCAAGCAGGCGATGGGACAAGGGGTTTCCTCCATCAGCATCGGCCTGACGGGGCGCAGGCCGGAAATTGAGTTGCAATCAGGCGCATAAGCGCAAAAGTCTTCTTCTTACTATACCACGTTTTTGCCCGATTGTACAGAGAAAGGCGAAGAAGCAGCGGACACTTTGTTGCGAAAATATGTCGGGTTTGGCGAATTATTACGGAATAAAGAAAAATCATGTCGAAAGTCTTGATTTTTCTGTGCGTATTGCGTTACAATAGGCGCATAGCGAACTGTGCAATACGCGCCCGCAGCGGCGCATCGAATGAGGATGAGAGCGATGCCGAGGAAGATTCTCCTGGTGGACGACGAGCCGCTGATGATTAAGGGCCTCAAATACAGTCTTGAGCAGGATGGATACCAGACCGACAGCGCCGTTGACGGCGAGGAAGCGCTGGAAAAGTTTTTTGCCGGCGATTACGACATGATCCTGCTGGACGTCATGCTCC
>JALFHA010000193.1 GCA_022776785.1 Clostridiales bacterium
ATTGGCTGCGCTTTCTGATGACCTTTGCCGGAACGCCGCCGACGATGGTATAGGCCGGAATGGTGCCGGAGACCACGGCCCCGGCGCCGATGATCGCGCCATCCTCAATGCGGCTGCCGGGCAGAATGGTTACCCGGTGGCCGATCCACACATCGTTGCCGATGACGACGGGCCGATCCTCCTGAAAGCCCTGCTCGCACATGGGAATATCCATGCGGTCGAAGGCGTGATTCCGGGTGAGAATGAAGCACTCGCGCCCCATCATCACGTTATCCCCGATGGTGACCGGGCCGCTGATTCTCGAGTGCACGCCGACACCGGAGTTATCGCCGATGGACAGCTTGGAGGATATGCTGGCATGATCCTCGATGTTGACGTTTTTCCCGCAGGAGGCCACGAAGCCTTTCACGGCCCAGCCGCGCAGCGCGCGATACACGCCTCCGCCCGGGCGCATGGAGCTGGGCAGCCTGCACAGCACAGCCTCATACAGAATTCGGCAGACCATTTTTCTGATTTTCATATGGATGTCCTCCTCACGCGCTGCTTTCCGGGAGAGCGCTTGTCCCCTAAGGGGCTGCGCGTCAGCTCAGCCGCCAGTTGCGCCCGATTTTCCGGAAAAGGCAGGCGATGCCGTAGCCTGCAATCGCGCCCAGAGAGTTGGCTATGATATCGTCAATGTCGCAGTATCCAAGGCGCAGGATGAACTGCAGACCCTCGATGAGGGTGGAGGTCACGATGCCGCTCAGCAGAGCGAGACCGGCGTGGAACAGCCGCGGATTGACGCGGGGGATGAGCAGGCCAAACGGCACGAACAGCAGGATGTTCAGCAGCGCGTGGTTCAGCGGCTCCAGCGATTGCTCCGAAATCGCCAGGGACAGGCTGTGGAAGGGCATCATCAGCGCGCGGGAGCGGTTTTCCTCGCTGCCCAGACGGGAGAAGAGCGTCAGGTAAAGGACGATGCCCAGCCACAGCAGATACAGGATGACGCCGGTGCGGCTCATCGTCTCGCGGTGGTCAAGCAGATATTTTGCCAGCAGCGCGACGGCCAGAGCGACAAGAAGCCCCAGTGCCGCATAGATCACGGCGGGCTCAAAGCCGAAGGCGACGTACAGCATGACGACCATGCCTGCGACCAGCGCGTACATGATGAAGACGATGACATCGACCAGCACGAGGTCGCGGCGGTAGTGTCCGCTGTAATAGCGCCTTTCACGCGCGAAGAGGGCGTTGACGGCCTGCATCAGCGCAAAGCCAATGGACAGCAGCAGAATCGCTGAGAGAACAGTGATGACAGCCATAGGATGGTATTCCTGCCTTATTTCTGATTTTCTTTGGTATCCGCGTCGCCCTGGTTCTGCTGGGGCGGTTCGGTCTGCATAGGCGGTTCGGTCTGCTCAGGCGCTTCGGCCTGCACGGGCGGTTCGGTCTGCTCAGGCGCTTCGGCCTGCACGGGTGGTTCGGTCTGCTCAGGCGCTTTGTCCTGCTCTGTCCCGTCCTGCGCGGCGTCGGCTGCGGCGTCCCTGGAGGCGCGCTCCCATTCCTCCCACTGGCGCTCAAGGCTGCTCTTGGTCTTGCCCTTGCGCCGCGTGCCGGAGGAGCTGCTGCGATAACGGTCGTTGTAGCCGTAATAGTCGTCCCTGCGGGCGACGCCGAGGGTTTTCACGCCGTTGACGATGCAGCCGAATATCGGCATGCCGGATTTGTCGATGCGCATCAGGGATTCGCGGATGCGGCCCATGTCCGTGCCGTCGAAGCGGATGATGAACAGCGCTGCATTGACGACGCGGTTCAGGCTCATCGTGTCGGCGACCTGCCCGACGGGGGCCGTGTCGATCAGCACGACGTCATAATTCTGCTTCAGGCTCTGGATCATGCCGCACAGCGCGTCGTCCAGCGGGAGGGGCTTGCCCTCGAGCACCATGGGAAGCAGATCCAGCGTGCCGGTCAGGTGCGTGACGGCCTCCTGCGCGTCGGTATCGCCCCGGTACAGGGCGTTGAGCGAGTGGCTGTAATCGACCCGGTTGAGGAACAGACCGCCCAGACGGGGGTTGCGCGTATCCAGATCGATCAGCAGCACCTTCATGCCAAGATCGGACAGTTGGACGGCCAGATAGGCGATGACCGTCGTCTTGCCCTCGCCCTGCGAGGCGGAGGTCACATAGAGGCAGGAGTGGGGCGCGCCGCGCAGCCGCTTTTGCAGGATGTGCGCGATGGCTGCGTAGTTATCCGTCACAATCGGATCGGGAGCCTCGTCGTCGGACTGATAGAGCAGGCTGTGCCGCTTGCGGAAGTAGATCTTCCGCTCGGGGATTTCGCCCAGCAGCTCTATGCAGAGCTGGTTTTCGACATCCCGGGTGTTGAGCAGCGTGGGGTGAATGAGCAACTCGAGCACGGCCACGCCCATGCCCATGAACGCGCCCAGAATGGCCATGTATACCCAGACGCTCGCGTTCAGGCTGCCGCCGATGATGTATTTGGAGTTGGGCTCGTTGATGACGGACACGCTGCCGATTTTCAGCGTGCTGATGAGGATGTCGGGCAGCACCTGGTTGATCGCCGAGAGGATGGCGATGCCCTCCTGCGCGCTGCGCCAGTAGAGGTTGAGCTCGATGATCTGCGTGGAATTGTACTGGTTGACCTTGAGATTGTTGTAGATATCCCTGGTGGATACGCCGATCAGGCTGAGCCTTTCCACTGCGGCGTTGAGCGTGCGGTCGCTGCGGATGACATAGATAACCGCGTCCACCATGTCCTCCGCCAGATGGACGTCCGTGGAGGTGGGGTCCTGTGATTTGCTGGTGAACAGGCCGTTCTCGTTTTGCGAGGTCACGGCGATGGACGTCGTGATGCGGTACTGCTTGCTCATCTCGCCCTTTAGGTAGGAGACGAAGCCCAGCACGACGCCGATGACCAGCCCCACAGCGGTGCAGATGATAATCAGAAGCAGGCGCTTGCGCAGAACGAACAGGATATCCTCGATGCGAAGCTGCTTGCGGCTTTCCTCGGCGGAGCTGCGGCGCGCAGCGCCTGAATTGTCAACATGGGGGTTTTGATTGTCCTGCTGCACTTATTCTCCCTCCCGATCCGAATCCTTCAGCTGTTTTCTGCGGATCAAAATGATGACGGCTGCCAGCAGTGCGACGACAACGAGCAGCAGAATGATGAGCGCGCCCAGATCCGTCGTTGTCCACACGGAGAAGTAGAAGCTCTGCATATCCGCCGTGTTTTCCACGATGAAGGTCTGCGCCTCTTTTTGCCGGCCATTGAGCACGAGATGGTATTCTCCGGGCGTCAGCCCCTCGAGGAGCTGCTCCAGCGCGCTGGAGTTCCACACCTTGATTAGCGTGCCGTCCGCGGTGTAGAGCGCGATATTCTGGTCCGAAACGAGGCTGCGGAAGAGCATACCCCGCACGCCGACGGACACGCGCACGATGGAGTTGGTCAGGGTGAGATCCGCCACAGCGGCGCCGTCGATATAGCCCTGGCTGTCAACCATGATGGCATGGTCCCCGGTATCCCGCTCGTAGCTGTCGGGGGCGGTGACCTGGCGCAGGGTGTAGGTCGTGCTGGCGCGCAGGTCGGTCAGCTTGATGC
>JALFHA010000261.1 GCA_022776785.1 Clostridiales bacterium
GGGCATGATCCTCATGAAGAACGAAAACGGCGCGCTGCCTCTGGCCAAGGGTGCGAAGGTCACCATGCTGGGCTACGCGGGCTACAACCCGAACGCCGGCGCCAGTGCCAACGGCGGCGATGCCTCCGCAGGCGCAGCCATTGCGCAGGCGACGGTGATCTCCAGCCTGAACGACGCGGGCTTTGAGCTGAATCCTGCCGTGAGCGAGACCTACGCTGACGTCGTTGCGCAGACCGGCGCTGCCTCCGACGCGGACATGAAGGCCGCCTACGCTGCCGTCGGTTCGTACTGGACAGATTCCTTCGCCGAGTACGGCGATGCCGCGCTGGTCGTGCTGCGCTCCGGCTCGGAGGGCCTGACCCACCGCCTGCAGTTCGACGCGACGCAGATGGCGCTCGTCGATTACGCTGCTGAGCACTTCGAGAAGGTCATCGTCCTGATCAACAACGTCTCCGTCATGGAGATGAAGGCCCTTCAGGACAACGACAAGATCGACGCCATCCTCAACATCGGCGAGGGCGGCGACAACGGCTTCGCCGCCGTGGGCCGTCTGCTCTGCGGCGAGGTGAGCCCCTCTGGCCGCACGGTGGATACCTGGGCCGTTGACCTCACGAAGAGCCCCTCCTACGCCAACTTCAACGTGATGACCGATGTCAACGCGCACTCCGTGGACGGCGCGGGCACCGCGACGGGTTACACCCAGTTTGTCGTGGACGGCCAGCCGGTGAACACCTGGGAGGTCGGCTATGAAGAGGGCATCTACGTGGGCTACCGCTACTATGAGACGCGCGCCTACGAGGAGGCCAAGGCTGGCAACGAGGGCTGGTGGGCCGAGAACGTGGTCTATCCCTTCGGCTACGGCCTGAGCTACACCACCTTTGACTGGGAGGTGACCCCGGCCACGGCGGCGGGCTCCACCATCACCAAGGCGGACACGCTGGTATTTGACGTCAAGGTGACGAATACCGGCGCTGTCGCGGGCAAGGATGTCGTGCAGCTTTACTACACCGCGCCCTACGGCGTGGAGGCCACCGGCAACGAGACCGTGATTGAGAAGGCGCACGTCGTGCTGACCGACTTCGCCAAGACCGACGTCCTCCAGCCCGGCGAGAGCCAGACCGTGCAGGTTGCCGTCGATGTGAAGGACATGGCCTCCTACGACAACGTGACGGACAAGACCTATGTGCTGGACGCCGGCACCTATGGCCTGAAGATCGCCCAGAACGCGCACTTCGGCATGGGCGCGAACGACACTGAGATCACCTACACTGTCGCGGAGAAGGCCCTGTGCAATGAGTCCGTCGGCGGCGCTGAGGTCACCAACGTGCTCGACGATGTGACGGACGGCTTTGCTGCCGAGGGCTATACCCAGCTGTCCCGTGCGGACTTCGAGGGCACGATGCCTGACGCCTACACGCCGACCAAGGAGATCTCTGCCGAGGAGTATGCCTCCTACGCCTACGACAACGACGCCTTCAACGCCTACTATGACGCGGAGGCCATCGGCACCGTGACGGTGGCGGACGCGGCGGACCGCACCGGCGACACCTATTCCATCGTCCTCTCCGACCTGATTGGCGCTCCGGCGGATGATCCGCGCTACGACGAGCTGGCCGATCAGCTGACTCTCGACGAGATGATCGAGCTGGTCAACTACGGCGGCTTCAACAGCCGTGCGGTGGACTACATCGGCAAGCCGTTCTCTCGTGATACCGACGGCCCGAAGGGCTGGACCGGCAACTTCACCGACACCAACGACCGCTTCAACTACTTCGCCTCCGAGCCCATGGTGGCCGGCACCTTCAACAAGGCGCTGCTCTACGAGATGGGCCAGGTCATCGGTGATCAGGGCCTGTGGGGCAACAGCACTATCGCCTCCGGCACTGTGTACAGCTACACCGGCTGGTATGGCCCGGGCATGAACCTCCATCGCTCTCCGTTTGACAGCCGCGCCACGGAGTATTACTCCGAGGATCCGGCGCTGACCGGCATCATGGCGGCGAACCTGTCCCAGGGCGCGCTGTCCAAGGGCTGCTATGTGACGCTCAAGCACTTCGCCTTCCACAATGACGGCGGCGGATCGAGCACCTATCGCATGGGCCCTGTGGGCCCGGGCACCGGCAGCGATGGCTTGGCCGCGTGGATGACCGAGCAGACCGCGCGTGAAATCTACCTCAAGGGCTACCAGATTGCCGTGGAGGACGGCGGCGCCAACTTCATGATGGGCTCCTTCACCCGCATCGGCAAGACCTGGTGCGGCGGCAGCTACGCCATCAACCAGCAGATCACCCGCGATGAGTGGGGCTTTGACGGCGCGATTGTCACCGACATCACCATCTACAATTCCTGCAATGCCTATCAGTTGATTAAGGCAAGCTCGGATATGATGCTCGACGCGTCCGTATATGGTTTGAATTTTGGCACCTTCCTTGACAAGGACACCATCCTCGCCATGGACGACGCGGACCGCAACATCACCCTCTACTGCCTTAAGAACACGGCCAAGCACATCCTCTACATGGTGGCTAACTCCAACGCCATGCAGATCCCGGCTGGCGCGAAGGTCATCTACACCGGCACGACGGTGGTCGATGACGAGGATGTCGCCATCAAGCTGGAGAACGCCAAGGCGGGCGAGGCCTACACCTCCGTGGCGCTTGACAGCGCGAAGCTGAATACCTACTATGCGTATTCTGACATCAGCTACACCGTGGATGGACTGCCCGAGGGCCTGACCTTCGAGGGCGGCGTCATCACCGGCACGCCTGCCGCGGCTGGCGAGTACACCGTCACCGTGACCGCTGAGGCCGAGGGCTATGCGCCCGCCTCCGTGGCGTACCCGCTGGTTGTCGAGTAACAAATTTTCACCTCCACGCCGGGAAACCGGCGTGGAGGCATCCTGCTATGAAAGGGAGGAATACCTGTATGAAGAAGTTTCTTGTGCTGACGCTGGCGCTGTGCCTGCTTGTGCCCGCTCTGGCCCTCGCCGAGGCGGCTGGCACGGAGTATGTCTTTGAGGCGGAATACACCTATCTGGAGGGGCTGGAGGGCCTCGGCGTTTCCGGTTCCCCGACGGGCATCGGCCTGGCCTCCGAGTCCTCTCAGGCGAGCAACGAGTTCTACGTCGGCAATCTGGGCGTGAACAGCCCCATCACCTTCAAGATCACCTCCGATCAGGACGCGACCGTCACCATGAAGATTCGCGTCGGCACCAACGTGCTGGGCGCCCAGAAGTGGAACCCCACGGCCTTTGTCATCACCGTCAACGGCACGCCGGTGGAGTATGAGGAGTTTGAGACGGCCCCGGGCGACGATCTCTCCGATCAGCAGAACTTCAAGTACAAGACGATCGGCGACATCCAGCTGACCGCGGGCGAGAATGAGATCGTGTTCGTTGCGGGCGACAACACCTACCGCAGCAACCTGCCCTCCGCGCCCTCGATCGACTGCATCAAGCTCATCACCACCGCCACCCTGACGATGGAAGAGTATCCGGAGAACATCGAGTAAGCAGCACGGGCACCGTGGGGGAATGGGCGATTGCGCGCAGAGATGCCCCACGGTGCCCTTTTGTCTGAACATCAACTGAAGCGGGTGACAATGAGATGAAGAAGAAAGCATCAAAGACAAGCACGGGCGTCAAGATATGGAGGATCACGGCCATCATTGTGCTGGTGCTGATCGTCGCGGTCAATGTCGTGCTGGCGAAGGTGCCCATCGCGGCCAACTCCCTGAACCTGCTGTTCGGCGGTGAGCGGGCCATCGTGCTGGAGCGCCAGAACAACCTGACCAAGGAGCAGGCGCTCAAGGCCGCGGAGGATTTTGTCATTGAGGTGGAAAAGGAAGGCATCACGCTGCTGAAGAACGAGAATGCCGCCCTTCCGCTCACAGACAAGCCACGGGTGAGCGTTTTCGGCAAGAACAGCGTGGATCTGGTGTATTCCGGCTCCGGCTCTGCGGGCAACGCGTCATCCTCCGTCAAGACCCTCTATGAGAGCATGGAGGCCGCGGGCATCGCCTGCAACCCCGTACTCAAGAGCTTCTACGAGAATGCAAGCCAGTCGGGCGAGGGCCGCCCGGACAATCCGGCGATGACCTCCGGCCAGCGGCTTGCGGGCTTCGCCACCGGCGAAACGCCCATGGCCTCCTATACGAGCGCTGTGACGGACAGCTACGCCGATTACAGCGATGCGGCGGTTGTCGTCATCTCCCGAATCGGCGGCGAGGGCTTTGATCTGCCGCGTTCCATGGCGACGGACTTCACCCTGTCCGCCCCTGTGGCGGGCGCGTCCTCCGCTGACAGCCACTATCTGCGGCTGGACGCCAACGAGCAGGCGCTGCTCGAGCACGTGAAGGCGAACTTTGACCGCGTGATCGTGGTGCTCAACATCGGCTCCACCATGGAGATCGACGCGCTCAAGCAGGATGACGGCATCGACTCCATCCTGTGGATGGGCTTCCCGGGCTCCACGGGCGTGATGGCGCTGGGCCCGATCCTGACGGGCGAGGTTTCGCCCTCCGGCCATACGGTGGATACGTGGGCGGCGGACTTCACCAAGGATCCCACATGGTATAACACTGGCGTGTATGGCAGTGAATTCGGCAACCGCTATCTCTACGGCGGCGAAAAGACGGACTATGCCTTTGTCAACTACGAGGAGGGCATCTACGTCGGATACCGCTACTATGAGACGCGCGCCTATGAGGAAGCAAAGGCCGGCAACGAGGGCTGGTGGGCGGAAAACGTCACCTATCCCTTCGGCTACGGCCTGAGCTATACGACCTTTGACTGGGACGTCCAGTTTGCAAAGCCGGACGGCAGCGCCATCAAGGCGGACGACACGATTGACGTGACCGTCACCGTGAAGAACACCGGCAGCCGCGCGGGCAAGGACGTGGTGCAGCTGTACTACAGCGCGCCGTATGACTACGAGGGGAGCGCCATTGAAAAGGCGTATGTTGTGCTTGGCGACTTCGTGAAGACGGAGCTGCTCGAGCCCGGGCAGAGCCAGAAGGTCACGCTCAGCCTCAAGGTTAGCGACATGAAGTCCTACGACTATGCGGATGCCAACGAAAACGGCTTCGCGGGTTATGAGCTGGATGCGGGCGACTATCAGCTTTTCGTGTCCAGCGACGCGCATACGCACAGGGCGTCGGCTGTGTACAATCTGGCGGAGCCGGTGCAGCTGCGCACGCAGCTCAATGCGCAGGGCGAGGAGGTCGAGGTGGAGAACCGCTTCGACGACGTGAGCGCCGGCATTTATGGCGACAACACCTATGCCTCGTTTGTCTCCCGTAGGGATTTCGAGGGTACGCTGCCCAAGGGCTATCTGGCGGATGAACGGCGCACCCTGACGGACGCGCTCAACACCGCGCTGGACGAGTCCAAGAAGCGCAAGTACACCGCCTCCGACGAGGGCAAGCCCTGGGCCGTGGAGGGCGCCGCTCCGGATGTGACGGCGGTGAACAACGGCATCTCCCTGCGCTCCATGCTGGAGGATGAGAAGGGCAACTACGTCGGCTATGCGTCCTATGACGATCCGCGCTGGGAGCAGCTTCTCGATCAGATCACGCTTGACGAGATGAAGGGGCTGGTGGGCTTCGGCGCCTTCCGCACCAACGCCATTGCCGGTGTGGACGGCGTGGTGGACAAGCCCATGACCATCGATGCGGACGGCCCCTCCGGCTTTACCAGCTTCATCGCCGAAACCGACGTGTACGGCACATGCCTGTATCAGGCGGAGGCCGTCATGGGCGCCACGTGGAATGTGGAGCTGGCCCGGCAGATGGGCGAGGTCGTCGGCGACGAGGGTGAAGTCGGAAACGAGAAGACGGGAGTTCCCTACTCGGGCTGGTATGCGCCTGCGGTCAACATCCATCGCTCGCCCTTCGCGGGACGCAACTGGGAGTATTATTCCGAGGATGGTCTGCTGTCGGGCAAGTTCGCCGCGAGCGTCGTGCAGGGCGCGCAGAGCAAGGGTCTGTACTGCTATGTGAAGCACTTTGCCGTCAACGATCAGGAGACCGACCGCGAATACAACGGCATCCTGGTGTGGGCCAACGAGCAGGCCATGCGCGAGATCTACCTCAAGCCCTTTGAAATGGCCGTGAAGAATGGCGGCGCAAAGGGCATGATGTCCTCCTTCAACCGCCTCGGCATGACGTGGGCGGGCGGCAGCTATCCGCTGCTGACCTCCGTGCTGCGGGACGAATGGGGCTTTGAGGGCATGGTGATCACGGACTACAGCCTGAACACCTACACCCATGTGGACGAGATGATCCGCGCCGGCGGCGACCTGTTCCTGACGCAGGACACCAAGAAGTTCTACAAGGACGACGACGCGACGCAGATTGCACTGCTGCGCCAGGCGACCAAGAACATCCTGTACACCGTGGTGAACAGCAATGCGATGAACACTGAGATCGTCGGCTATGAGCCGCCGGTGTGGCAGATGGTCTGGAGATATGTTCAGATTGGTCTGATCGCGGCGCTCGTGCTGTGGGGCGTACTGGTTCATGTTGCGGCGGCGAAGAAGAAAAAGAAGGCCGCTGCGAAATAAGCACGGGCCTGCCGGACAGCCGGAAGCATCAGGAGCCGGGCTGTCGGGTTGCGCCGAAAAACAAAGATGACAAAGGATGCGAGAGGGCTTGCCAGCTCGCATCCTTTGCTGTCGTGGAGGCGCGGGAGCGTTCTTTCAAGGCCGAAACGGATGCGGACGCTGATGGATCACGGCTCCCTTTGTGCGAACAGCAGCGCTTGCAGCCTCTCGCGCTCCGGCCCTTCCATTGGCGTGAGCGGCAGACGCAGTACGTCGTGACAGAGCCCCAGCATGGAGAGCGCTGCCTTGGCGGGAATCGGACTGACCTGCGAAAACAGCGCGCGAATCAGCGGCAGCAGCGCCTGCTGCGCGGAGGCGGCCTGCGCCATGCAGCCTGAGAGCGCTGCGCGGGTGATGGCGGCCGTTTGCAGCGGCGCGACGTTGGCGACGACGCTGATGGCACCGGCTGCGCCGCAGGCCATTGTCGGCGCGATGAGGTCGTCGTTGCCGCAGTAGATGGGGAGCGCGCCGTGCGCGGCGTGCAGCACGTCAGCGGTGTAGGCAAGGTCTCCGCCAGCATCCTTGAGCCCGACGACAAGCGGATGCGCTGCAAGCCTGGCGGCGGTCTGCACGGCGATGCCCATCCCCGTGCGTGCGGGCACATGATAGAGGATCATCGGCAGCGGGCAGGCATCGAGGATGGCCTCGTAGTGGGCGATCAGGCCGCTCTGCGTCGTCTTGTTGTAATAGGGCGTGACGCAGAGCTGCCCCGCCGCACCCAGCGCCTTGGCCTGATGGGCATACTGGATGGCGCGGCGCGTGTCATTGGAGCCTGTGCCGACGATGACGGGCATATCGCCCGCCTCGGCAAGGCCGATTTCGATGATGCGCGCGCGCTCCTCCATGGAGAGCGCGCAGGGCTCGCCCGTCGTGCCCAGCAGCACGAGCGCGTCCATGCAGCTTTCGCGCTGCATGGCGATGAGGCGGCGCAGCGCGGGCTCGTCGAGCGAGCCATCGGGGAGAAAAGGCGTAACCAGCGCAGCGGCACAGCCGGTGAACAGGGGAGATGCGGCCATAGAAAAGCCTCCTTCGGGACAAACAGAAGCGCCGGCTTCCGAAACTGCTTTTTCTGACAGTGTTTCGGAAACCGGCGTGCGATATGCATTTAATTGGTAGTGGCTTCACTTTTGAGGGATATATCCCTGAGCGCACAGCAGCTCGGCGATGAGCACCGCGCCGCCCGCCGCGCCGCGCAGCGTGTTGTGGGACAGGCCGACAAAGCGCCAGTCAAAGAGCGAATCGCCGCGCAGACGGCCCAGCGAAACGCCCATGCCGTGCTCAAAATTGCGGTCGAGGCGGGTCTGTGGGCGGTTATCCTCGTCAAAATACTGGAGGAACGGGTGCGGTGCGCTGGGCAGGTTCAGCTTCTGGGGCAGGCCCTCGAAGCTGCGCCAGCGCTCGATGATCTCCTCCCTGGAGGCCGGACGCTCGAAGCTGGCCCAGCAGGTCGCCAGATGGCCGTCGGCCACAGCGACGCGGACGCAGTGCGCGCTGATGATGGGCGCCTTCGCGGGCACGATGACGCCGCCCTCGACGCAGCCCCAGATCTTGAGCGGCTCCTGCTCGCTCTTTTCCTCCTCGCCGCCGATGTAGGGGATGACGTTGTCCACCATCTCCGGCCAGCGCTTGAAGGTCTTGCCTGCGCCGGAAATCGCCTGATAGGTCGAAACGACCACGCGCGTGGGCTTCAAATCCAGCAGCGCCGTCAGCGCAGGCACATAGGATTGAATCGAGCAGTTGGGCTTGACGGTGACAAAGCCCGTCTTTGTGCCCAGCCGCTTGCGCTGGTACTCGATGACATCTGCGTGCTCCGGGTTGAGCTCTGGGATGATCATCGGCACGTCGGGCGTGCCGCGGTGGGCGGAGTTGTTGGAGACGACCGGCGTTTCGGTCTTTGCGTAGGCGTCCTCCAGCGCGCGGATTTCATCCTTTTTCATATCGACCGCGCAGAAGACGAAATCAACCGTGGAGGTCACGGCCTCCACGTCGGCGGCATCCACGACAGTCATGCCCTTGACGTGCTCAGGGATGGGCCAGTCAAACGCCCAGCGGCCCGCGACGGCCTCCTCATACGCCTTGCCCGCGCTGCGCGCAGAGGCTGCCAGCACGGCGATGTCAAACCACGGATGCTCAGCGAGCAGCGACACAAAGCGCTGACCCACCATGCCCGTCGCGCCGACGATTGCAACGCGCCATTTGCGCTCCATAACAAACCATCCTTTCATGCGCCGCCCGGCGAAAAGCATG
>JALFHA010000272.1 GCA_022776785.1 Clostridiales bacterium
AGCTGCCACATCAGCCCCGGCCAGAAGCCGCCCGTCCACCAGCTGTTGCCGTCGTAGGGGGAGGCGAAGTAGCGCCCCTCCTTGCTCGTATAGGGGATGATGCCCTGCTTTGCGGCGAGCTCCGCGCCCCGCGCGAACTTGCGCGCCGCGCGCTCAAAGGCCGCGTCAGCCCAGTTTGCCATGATTCATTACCTCCGTAGGCGGTTTCTCCAGCGCCTCGCGGCCGCCCGTGCGCGTGCCGTAGACCGCGCTGGCGAGCACATGCGTGCCCGGCTCGAGCCTGGCCGTCAGCGTGGGCAGAAGCGTGCGCGGGGCCATCAGGTTGGTGTTCGGCTCGGGCAGCACCACGATGCCCCTGTCGTAGCCCGCCAGCGAGAGCACGCCGCTCACGCCCCACGGGGCGACGGCCGCCGCGCGGCCCGGCTCCTCGATGAGCTCCGGCCTGCCCGCGCCGTCGCGGGCGAGCGCATAGCCGCCCTCCGCCGCGTAGAGCACCCTGTCCGTCTCAACGGTGTGCACGCGTACGTGCCACTCGCCGTGCGGATAGATGGTCGTGCGCACCGTCACGCCCGCGAACGGATGCCACACGGACGAGACGTGATCCTCGCCGATGTCGAATTCCTCGCAGCCGTAGCGAGGGTGATAGGTGTCGCCGTCCTCGCTCAGGGCGAGCATGTTGTCATACGCGCCGTCCTTGAGCAGCTTCTGCGCCTTAGTGACGGAGAAGCCGAAGACCGTCGAATAGACGAACTTCTCGTACTTCGCCTCGTCGTGGCTGTGCTCGTGGGCGCGGTTGCCCGCCGCGTAGGCCATGACGTGGCTGCCGTCCGCGCTGCGGGTGACGAGCATCCGCGCGTGGGGCTGGCGGGAGACGGACGGCGCGTCGTAGCGCTCCTCCTGCGCCTTCCAGAAGGGGTGATCCTCCGGCAGGGCCAGCGCCGCGAAGGACTTCATCGCCCAGTAGGGCGAGCCGAACGCGTTGTAGCCCTCGGCCATCAGCAGGCTCGGATAGCCATAGCCGATGGTGAGCACGCCGTCGCGCGTGAAGATGGGCTTGGCAAACCACTTGCGCATGTTGCCAAGCAGCAGGTGCTTCATCATGCCGTAGGTGAACTCCGGCGTCTCCGCCTCCGCCAGCGCCAGCGCTGCATAGAACGCGCCCTGCGCGAAGCGGTAGGTCAGGCTGCGGCCGTAGGGCAGCGCCTCGCCGGATTCATCAAACCAGCAGGCGAAGTCCTTGGCCATCAGTTTGCCGCGGCGGATGTATTCCGCGCTGCGCTCCGGGTCGCGCCCGCCCATCACGCGCGCATACACCAGACCGTAGAAGTGGAAGGCCCACATCGTGTAGTATTCGCGCTGGTTGAAGTAGTCAAAATACCAGCCGTCGCCCTCGTAGTGCTCCTCGATCATGGCGAAGTCCTTCTCGAGGCGCTCGGCGTCGTAGGGCTGGCCGCAGACCATGAAGCCCATGTTCACCAGCACGCGGAAGAACGTCCAGTTGTTCTTGGGCATGTCGTGATGGTTGATCTGGTCAAGCCACGCCCAGAGGTTTTTCTGCGCCGTTTCGGGCAGGGAGAAGAAGAACTTCTCCGGCGCGAGCGCCATGCCCATGCCGAAGACGGCCATCTCCACCAGCCGCTGGTCGTAGTCCTCGACCTCGCCCCAGTACTCGGGGTGCTCGGGATTCACGCCGTTGATGATGCCCTCGCGCCAGTGCGCCCAGATCGGCTCGACGCTCTCGCAGCCGCCCGCGAGCATCGGCACGATGGCCCACAGCGGGCGGGCGAAGGCCTCCATCTCGGCGATGGAGGCGGGATACACCGCCCCCGTTTCGCCCAGATGCAGCCGCGCCTTGCCCTCGCTGAGCAGGGGAATCAGCGGCTCAATGAGCTGCACCGCCGCGCGCTCCATGTCCGCGCGCGAGCGCAGCGGATTCTGACTGACACAGTTGCCCATGCTTTCAGCTCCTTTATCCCTTCATGCCGGTGGTCGCAATGCCCTCGATGAAGTAGCGCTGCAGGAACAGGAACACGATGGTGACCGGCAGCAGCGAGCACAGGGACGCGGCCATGATGAGGTTGTAATCCGCGGAATACGCCTGAATGAAGCGGCGCAGGCCGACTTGAATCGTCTTTCTGATGTCCGTAGTCAGGTAGATCATCGGGCCCATGTAGTCGTTCCAGGTGTTGACGAAGGTGAAGATGCACAGCGTCGCGATGGCGGGCTTGGCCAGCGGCAGGATGATGCGCGCCCAGATGCCGTACTCGGAGAGGCCGTCGATGCGCGCCGCCTCGGACAGGTCGTTCGGGATGCCCATGTAGAACTGGCGCATCAGGAACACGCCGAAGGCCGTGAAGCTCTGGAGCACCACGAGGGCCCAGATCGTGTCATACAGGCCGATGGAGCGCATCATGATGAACTGCGGCACCATGTACACCTGCCACGGCACCGCGATGGTGCCGATGTAGCACATGAACAGCACGTCGCGGCCCTTGAAGTTCATCTTCGCGAAGGCGTAGGCCGCAAAGGAGGACGTGAGAATCTGCATGAACGTGACGATGACGGCCAGCACAGCGGTGTTCTTGAAGTAGGTCGCCAGCGGCACGCGCTCCCAGATCTGGAGGTAGTTCTCGAAGTGGAACTCCTGCGGGATCCAGCGCATCGGGATGGAGAAGACGTCGATGCTCGTCTTGAGCGAGGAGGAGATCATCCACACGAAGGGGACGAGCGCCACCACCGTCAGGGCCAGCAGCACCGCATACTTGAGCACGGTGAGCACGATCTCACCGGCCGTCATGGGCCGATGATGCCGCTTTGCGGCAGGAACAGTTTTCGCAGTCATGGATGAGCACCTCCCTTACATGTAGTTGACCCACTTCTTCTCGCCGCGGAACTGGATGAACGTGACGGCCAGCACGATCACCAGCAGCACCATCGACACGGCGCTCGCCACGCCGTACTGCGCGGAGGTGGCGATGCCCTCGCCGCCGAAGCTCAGCTCGAAGATGTAGGTCACGAGCATCTTGGTGGAGCGGCCCGGGCCGCCCTGCGTCATGATGGCGACGACGTCGTAGATCTTGAAGCAGGAGATCACCATCATGATGGAGCAGAAGAACGTGGTCGGCGTGAGCATGGGCAGCGTGACCTTGGTGAACTTCTGGAAGCCGTTGGCGCCGTCCATCGTGGCGGCCTCGTACAGCTCCGCCGGCACGCCCTGCAGGCCCGCCAGGTACATCACCATGTAGTAGCCCGCGTTGCGCCACACGCTCACGATGATGATCGCCCAGATCGCCAGATCCTTGCTGGAGGTCCAGCTCTTCATCATGTTGAAGCCCAGCGCGCGCAGGATCTGGTTGACGGGGCCGTTCTTCATCAGCAGGAAGTTCCAGCAGACGCAGATGGCCACCAGCGAGGCGACGTAGGGGAAGAAGAACACGGCGCGGAACACCTTCGCGCCCTTGACGCCCTTGTTGAGCACCAGCGCCAGGCCCAGCGCGCAGGCAATGGTCAGCGGCACGGTGACGATGGTGTAAAAGACGGTGTTGCTCAGCGCGATGCCCAGATTGCTCTTGGTGAAGCTGAAG
>JALFHA010000046.1 GCA_022776785.1 Clostridiales bacterium
CAGGTTTGGAGCCGTAACCTGCCGCCGCCAGTGGCGGAATCAGGCGGGCGAAGGCTGGAAACCGCAAGGAGCACCTTTGGCGCGACTATGCGGGTTTCCCGGGTCGGCAGCCCAATGTTCCCTTATTGTTCAAAAGAAAAATCTATTTCAGAGCAGGATGCGAAGCATCCTACGATTGAAACGGGGCTGATTCTGCAAAGCTAGATTTTAGCCGCAAAATAGTATTAATCGAAGAACAGTATAAATCGGCTTTCCACTCAAAACAAAAGGCGTGACCTCCTTCGTCACGCCTTTTGCACATTTTTCTGTCTGCCAAGCAATACCCAGACTCGGTTTGGGCTTATTGCTGCGCCGCGACCGCCGCAGCGTGCTCCGCCTTGATGGCAGCCAGCAGCTCCGGCCGCTCAATCAGGTCAAGCGCCGTCAGCGCAAGCGCCTTCGCGCCCACGGCGATGGAGCGCAGGCCCGTTTCCGAGCGGCAGGCCTCCTTCTTTTCGATGCTGTGCCCCGCCACCGGCACGTCGCTGATGCGAATCATCGGCTGAATGACTGGGATCACCTGCGAGACGTTGCCCACGTCGGAGGAGCCCAGCGGGAACACCTTCCGCTCCTCGAAGGGCTCTCCCAGCGAAACCAGATTCCTGCGGTAAACCTCGTCAAAGGACGGCGTGGGGATGATGTTCTCGACCAGATTGCGCTGCGTGGGCTCCAGCAGGCCCGTGCAGCCAGTCTGCAGCGCCGCACCCTCGACGATGCGCTCTAGCCGATGGTAGACGTCCATCATGCGCTTGACCGTGGCGGCGCGCACATAGAAGCGCGCCTCCGTATCGTCCGGGATGATGTTCGGCGCATCGCCGCCCTTCGTCACAATGCCGTGAATGTGCACGTCCTGCGGCAGCTGCTGGCGCAGCAGACCGATGGCATTAAACACGAGCACCAACGCGTCCAGCGCGTTGATGCCATCCTGCGGGTTGGCCGCCGCATGAGAGGCCTTGCCCTTGAACGCGATGCGGATTGGCGCACAGGCCGCTTCGGCATGAGTCAGCTCATGGTGGTCGGAGCCGGGATGCACGCACAGCGCCGTATCCACGTCCCTGAAGAAGCCCTCCCGGACAAAGCTACCCTTGGCGCTGCCGTTCTCGCCGCCCTCCTCGCCCGGCGTGCCGTATACGCGGATCTCGCCGCCGATTTCGTCGATCACCTGCTTGAGCGACGCCGCCGCCAGCGCGGAGGTCGCGCCGAAGAGGTTGTGCCCGCACCCGTGCCCCAGCCCAGCCAGCGCATCGTATTCTGCCAGAAACGCCAGCACAGGGCCGGGCTTTTCGGCGCGGTATGTCGCCGTGAACCCGGTCGGATGCCCCGCCACATCGACGGCGACGTCAAAGCCCTCCCTGCGCAGCTGCTCCGTGAGCACCTCGCAGGCATGGTATTCGTGGTTGCTCGTTTCGGGATGCGCAAAGATGTCCAGCGCGATCTCCCGTTAGACGGGATACTGCCCGTCCACATAGGCGAGAATCGCTTCACGCCGTACCATAGTCTCTCCCCTCCTCAGCGCCTGTGGCGAATGGTGATGAGGCCGCGGTTCGTCGTCCTCCGCGAGAGCGCGTTGCCCAGCCCCTGCAAAACAAAGGTCACCGCCAGCAGCACGACCACGCACACATTCACGATGTCGGGATGGTTCTGATTCTGGCCGTAGTTGATGGCAAAGGAACCCAGGCCGCCCGCGCCGACCGCGCCGGCCATCGTCGTCAGGCCGATCAGGCTGATGGCCGTCACCGTCGTCACGCGGATCAGGTCGGGCACGGCCTCATGCAGATAGACCCGGAAAATCAGCCCCAGCGTGCCGCTGCCCATGCTGCGCGCCGCCTCGATCTTGCCCTCATCCACGCCGGAGAGGGCGACCTCCACCTGTCGGGTGTAGAACGGCACCGTGCCGAACACCAGCGGCAGAATTGCGCCCTTGACCTTGATCGCCGTGCCAACGACGGCCCGTGTCAGCGGGATCAGGAAGATCAGCAGGATGATGAACGGGATGGAGCGGAACACATTGATGACGAGGTTCGTGCCCTGATAGACGATGGGATTGCGGCAGATGCCGTCCTTTTTGGTGACGACCAGCAGGATGCCGAAGACCATGCCGATGGCAAAGGCAACCAGCCCGGCCTTCCAGAACATCTCCACGGTCGCGTCGCAGCTTTTGAAAAACTTGTCCCGATAGGTGTAGAGGTTCGGGGCCCACTGCTTAATCCACTCTGCCATCTCTGATGACCTCCGTGCTCACATGGTTCTGCGCGAGGAAGGCCATGCCGTCCTCGATTTCCTTCTTTCCGCCGCTCAGGATACCGATCATGCCGCCGAGCGGATTGCCGTGCAGGTATTCGACGTTCGCCAGCACGACGTTCAGGTCGAACCCATAGCGCCGGGCCGCCGTCGTCAGCACATGCTCGCTCACGCAGTCCTTCTGAAAGATCAGCTTGACGAGCAGATTGCCGGGCTGCACGCGGACCAGCTCGGAGCCCTCCGCGATCAGCCTGTCAATCTTGCCCAGCGGCGAGGCCGAGGCGATGAATTTCCGGGTGATATTCGCTTTCGGTGCAGCGAAGATGTCATACACGCTGCCCTCCTCCACGACCCTGCCGTCCTCCATCACGGCCACCCTGTCCGCAACGGCCTTGATGACCGCCATCTCATGGGTAATCAGCACGATGGTGATGCCGAGCTTGCGGTTAAGCTCCCCCAGCAGGTTCAGGATGGATTCGGTCGCGTCCGGGTCGAGCGCGCTCGTCGCCTCGTCAGACAGCAGAATCCGCGGATTGGCGGCCAACGCGCGTGCAATGGCGACGCGCTGCTTCTGCCCGCCGGAGAGCTGGGAGGGATAGACGTCAACCTTGTCCCGCAGCCCCACCAGCTCAAGCAGCTCCCACACCCTGTCCTCAATCTGCCTGCGGCTTCTGCCAGTGTGGCGGAGGGGATAGGCAATGTTGTTAAACACGGTGGAGCGCTCCAGCAGGTTGAAGTGCTGAAAGATCATGCCGATTCCCCGTCGCAGTGCGCTTTGCTGGCGGCTGCTCATCACCGCGCCGGCCAGAAACGCTCTGCCGTCCCGAAATGTGATCTCGCCGGAGTCCCCGAGGGTCATCGCGCCGGCGTCGGGCACCTCCAGCAGATTGAGGCAGCGCACCAGGGTCGATTTGCCCGCGCCCGAGTAGCCGATGACGCCATAGATGCTTCCGTCCGCAATGTGCAGGGACACATCGCGCAGAGCGGTCACATCACCGCCTTTCAGATGATAGGTCTTGCAAAGCTGCTGCAACTGAATCATGGCACGCGCCTCTTTCTGCTATGGATTGGTGGATTACTGCTTAATCCTGCCGGCCGCCTCCTTCAGGGCGTCCAGCGAGTCGTACTTCTCGGAATACAGGGTCAGCGGCGCGATCAGCGTATCACCGATCACCGTCAGGTCATAGCCGTTGGCCTGCGCATCCTTGTTCAGATAAGCCTTGTGCTGGAAGGCGTTCAGGTCGATCTCGCCGGAATTGAGCGCCTCATTGGGCAGGTTGTAGGCGTCAAACTCGACCAGCTCAATGTAGATCCCCGCGTTTTCCTCGTCGAGCACCTTCTGCACGGCCTTCCACTGGTCGTTGTTCGCGCCGCAGACGCCGACGGTCACCACCGTCTTGCCCGCCTTGTCAGAGGTATAGGCCACGATGTCCTGCGCCTCCTCCGCCGTCAGGCTGATGCTGCTGTCGTAGGGGAAGGCCGGGAAGAACGCCTCCGAATAGTTCACCAGCAGGAATTCCGCGACCAGCTGCGTCTGATAGGCCTTCACGACCGTCTGATACACCGCATTGTCCGCGTCCGCTGTGCGGGCGACGATGATGTTCACATAGGGGTTATCGCCCGCCTCGCTCTGCTTCTCGATAATCAGGCCGTCGCACGAGGGGATCAGGCCATAGGGAATCGCGTACAGCAGATTGAACTGCTGGAAGACCATGCCGATGCGCCGCCTCAGGGCGTGAAGCGCCTTGCCCTCCAGCCCCTCAAGTGCCTGCCCCGCCACGCGCACCGAGCCCGTGTCGGGCGTCTCCAGCTTGTTGACCAGCCGCAGCAGCGTGGACTTGCCCGCGCCCGAAAAGCCCACGATGCCGAAGATGTCGCCCCGCAGCACATGGATGCTCACATCCCTGAGCGCGTGAACCTCCAGCGCCTTTTCCCGGAACGTCTTGGATACATGTTCGATCTGGATCATTCGTGCCTCCTGCATTGCGCAAAACAAGCGCCCGCCAAT
>JALFHA010000053.1 GCA_022776785.1 Clostridiales bacterium
AACCTATCGCCTCAGCTACCAGATGCCCGGACAGTGGCGCGCAACCGTGAATGCGGAGGGCAGCCAGACTGCGGCCAGCTGCTTGCCGCATACGACGCTTTCCTCCGGGGAAAGCGCTCCCTTCACCCTGACGATGGGGCAGACGGGCGTGCGGCTGTACATCGGCGCGATGCTCTCCGGCTCGATCTCGGGCACGGCGTATTACGACGATGACGCGGATGCGCAGCGCTCGGAATATGAGACTGCCTGCGAGGGCGTGCTTGCTCAGCTGCTAGATGCGCAGGGCAACGTCATTCTGGAGACGACGACTGCCGCCGATGGCAGCTTTGCGTTCGCTGGTCTGGCGCCGGGGCGCTATCGCGTGCAGTTTACGGCGCAGGAGGGCTGCGTCTTCTCGGCGAGCGAGCGCTCGATGACGCGCAGCGGCGTGCAGGCCAGCGATGGACCCATTTCACAGACCAGGAGCATCGCCATCTATGCCGGAGACATGGTGACGACGGCAGATGCGAGCGTCGTGCGCCTGTGCTCGCTCACCGGCTCGATCTGGGAGGACAGCAATGCCGACCGGATGTGGAATGAAAATGAGAGCGCCATGGCCGGCGTGACCGTACACCTGATGAATGGCACGGGCCGCAGCGTTGTGCAGAGCACGCAGACCGACGCTAAGGGCGCGTTCGCCTTTGAGGGCGTGCGTCCGGGCAGCTACAAGCTGCGTGTGGACGCGCCCGAGGGATACGTCTTCTCCGGCGCGCAGGCCGATAGTGCGCTGGCGCTGGAGAGCTCGAGCGGAGCGCGCGGATACTCGGCCGGCTTTACGCTGGAGGGCGGCGCGCGCGTGCAGAAAATCGGCTATGGCGTGCTGACGCAGGGAAGCATCAGCGGCGTGATCTGGACGGATGCGGACTACGACGGGCGCATGGGCGAGAATGAGAGCGGCCTGCGCGGCGCGCAGGTGGCCCTGACGGATGCGGACGGCACGGTGATTGCGCAGACGGAAACGGCGCGCAGTGGTGCATTTGAGTTTGCCGACCTGATGCCCGGGGAGTACGCGCTGCGCGTGACCCTGCCTGATGGCTACGTCTTCACGGCGGTGGGCGGCGATTCGCTGGCTCCTCGCACGGACAGCGCGAGCGTGGTGATCCCGCTTGAAGCCCTCCCGATGGGCGGCGCGATGACGGGGCTGCGCGTGGGCGCGCTCCAGCTTTCCAGCCTGAGCGGCGTGGCATGGCTGGACGCGGACGACGATGGCCGCAGGCAGAGCGAGAGCGCCGGAATGGCCGGTGTGCGCGTGACGCTGACCGTGCTGGATGGCGCGGACGCGGGCACTGTGCGCGGGACGGTGACGGATGCGTCGGGTGCGTATCGCTTCGACAGCGTGACGCCCGGCACGGTGCGCCTGACCTTCGAGCTGCCCGAGGGCTATGCCTTTGCGCGCAACGCGGCAGGCACACGGCACGTGAGCATCGTGCCGCAGGCCGACGCTCTGAGAGCCGACAGCGAGGCCTTGACCGTCGTCTCGGGCGTAAGCCAGACGGAGCTTGACTGCGGTGTGGTCGGCGTAGGCACGGTCAGCGGCGTGGTCTGGGAGGACGACGCTTACAATGGCCGACGTGACCGGACGGACAGCGGCGTATCCGGCGCTCAGGTGGCGCTGCTGAGCACAAAGACCGGCGAGGTCGTGCGCGAGGCCGTGAGCGACGAGGACGGCGCATATGCGCTCGACTTTGTGCGCGCGGGCGAATACACGCTGCGCGTGACCCTGCCGGGCGGCATGATCTTTACCTGCGACGGCGAGAGCGCCGTGCCCATGAGCGACAGCCATACGGGCTCGACGGAGAGCTTTGCGCTGGCGATGGGCGAGAGCAGAACCGGACTCGACGTGGGCGCGATTGTGCCCGCGAGCATCACAGGCTTTGTGCGGGTGGATGCGAACGAGGATGGCATCGCGGAGGACGGGGACGACGGTCTGCCCGATGTGATGGTGACGCTCATGCAGGGCGGTACGGCGGTGGCGACGGCCTCCACCGATGAAAACGGCGCCTATGCGCTGCGCAGCCTGCGCCCCGGCACATACCGCGTGCGTATGACGCTGCCTGTGGACGCGCTCTTCAGCGAAGGCACTTCGCTCAAAACGGCCGGAAGCGCTGCGCAGGAGGGTGAAACCGCTGAGCTGACGCTCGATATGGGCGAGACGAAGCAGATGGACACGGTGGCGACGGTGCTCGCCTCCGCCATTGCGGGCTGCGCGTGGAGCGATGACAATGCCGATGGCCGGATGAATGCGGGCGAGCCTGCGCTGACCGACGTCACCGTGGAGCTGCTCTCCGGCGGGAAGGTCGTCGGGCGCACGCAGGTATCGGAGGATGGCATCTACGCCTTCGCCCTGCTGCGCAGCGGCAGCTATCAGGTGCGCTTCACGCTGCCGGAGGATATGCTGCTGTGCGATCAGGCGGAGGGCGGATATACCTCGAGCTGCCCGGTCGTGCCCGGACATGTGGGCACGACGGAGGAATTCACGCTGGCGATGGGTCAGACCCGTGCGGACGTGAACGTTGGAGGCATTTATCCCGGTGAAATCGGCGACAGCGTGTGGCTTGACACGAACGGAAACGGGCTTCAGGATTATCGTGAGCCGTTGATTCCCGGCGTGGGCGTGACGCTGCTCAAGCGCGGCGCGGACGGCCTGTTTGAGGAAATTGGCAGTCTGACGAGCGATGAGTACGGCTACTATCACTTCCGCGATCTGCGTCCGGGCGACTATATTCTGCGCGTGGATACGCAGATGGGCACGCTGGCGAAGCGCGTCGGCGCGCCGCTGGGCGAGATCGACAGCGACGCCGACCCGGCCACCGGGGAGACGGACGTGCTGCACCTTGAATCGGGGCAGACGCTGCTGAGCATCGACTTTGGCTTCACGAGCCACAGCGCGGCACAATAAAAGAACAACGCAAAGAACCGGATGGTGTGCCATGCATGGGCCGCAGCATCCGGTTCTTTGTGAAAAAAGCCCTGCGCGGGCGATATGCCCGGCGCAGGGACAGTTGAGGTCGGGGTATTACAACCCAACTTGACCGGCGACGGCGGCCGCCGCATCGGCCATCATCGGGCTGTCGATGGACTCGATGCCGCCCTCGTCGCAGAGCTGCGCCGCCTTCGGGTCGAAGGGAAGCTGCGCGAGCACGGGCAGGCTCAGGCTGGCGGCTTCCTCCGCGATGCGGGATTTGCCGAACAGCTCGATGCGCTTGCCGCAGTCCGGGCACAGCGCATAGGACATGTTCTCGATCAGGCCGAGCACGGGGATATTCATCATCGAGGCCATGTTCACAGCCTTGCGCACGATCATGCCCACCAGATCCTGCGGGGTGGACACGACGACAACGCCCGAGAGCGGGATGCTCTGGAAGACCGTCAGCGGCACGTCGCCCGTTCCCGGGGGCATGTCGATGACCATGACGTCCAGCTCGCCCCAGGAGACGTCCTCCCAGAACTGCTTGACCGCCCCGGCGATGACCGGGCCGCGCCAGATGACGGGCGAATCGTCGTGCTCGAGCATCAGGTTGATGCTCATGACCTCGATGCCGCTCTCCGTCTCGGCGGGGAAGATGTGCTCGCCGTCGCCAAACGCCTTCTCGCGGATGCCGAACATGCGCGGGATGGACGGGCCGGTGATGTCGGCGTCCAGCACGCCGACGCGATAGCCCATGCGCCGCAGCATGACGGCCAGCTCGCCGGAGACGAGCGACTTGCCGACGCCGCCCTTGCCGCTGACCACGCCGATGACCTTGCGGACCTTCGGCGGCTCCTTGGGCGCGGGCTCCTCCTGCTGCGCGCTGTGGTTATGGCTGCATCCCGCGCAGGCGGCCTTGGTACCGCACTCGCTGGGCGCGCAGCCCTGTTGAAGCTCCTCAGACACGGAAAATTACTCCTTTCGGGCCGACCGGTCTTCTGCTATAATAGCATTGAGATTTTCGGCCGGAATGATACGGTTCTTATCATACCATGATTTGGAAAAAAAGCAAGGGCGCTTTGCGCCGGGAAGGGGAAAACCTTGAGAAAGAGAATGGTGACGATGGCTCTGGCGCTGCTGCTGTGCGTACTTGGCGGCACGGCAAGGGCGGCGCAGCTTGACGCACAGACCGTGGAGGCGTGGCTCTCGCAGCTTTCGCAGATGCTTGCTTCGCGGCAGCCGCTCAACGACCCGCGGGAGACGATTGACCCCGCGCGCGACGGGCAGGCGCTCTTCAGCTACGATTTCGGCACAGTGGCCGCAGCTTCGCAGATAGCGCCGCAGGCGGAGAGGATCGCGCAGGTGGACATCCGCACCGACGCGCTGGCGGACTGTGCGGGCCTTCGCGTGGGCATGACGCTCGATGACGCGCTGGATGGCGCGCAGGTCAGCGGCGGGGAGACGCAGCTTTGCGTGCTGGAGCTTTGGGCGGACGGCCCCGGCTGGCGCTGGGCATACATCGGCGAGGACGGCGTATACGGCGTGGAAACGGTGACCTACGGCGGGGAGGCGGCGTCCCTGCGCGAATACACGCTGACCTACCTCATCGACGGCGGGCTTATCAGCGGCATACGGCTGCGCGTCTGTGCGGCGACGCAGGCGGAGGCTGAGGCCGGTCTGCGCACGGCGCAGGAGATTGCAGGCAGGCAGAGGGGCGAGGTATATGCGAGCGCAAACGGTGCTGAGGTATTCGCTGAGCAGGATATGCAGGTGATGGGCGCGCCCGTCATCGGCGTAGCGGTGGAGAAGCTGGTGGCGCGCGTCGGCGAGCCGCAGCAGGTGCAGACCCTCCCGGGCGGGCGGCTGCTGGTCTACGCGGGCGCTGTGGCGGAGCTGGGGCTCAATGAGCAGACGGGCGAGGAGGTCGTCCTCTCCGTCAGCGCGACGGGCGAGGCGCTGGAGGGACCGCGCGGCCTTCGCGTGGGCATGAGCGTGCAGGAGGCGGCGGCGCTGTTTGCCTGCCGTCAGGATGTGTACGCATCGGGCGGCATGCTCTACGTCGAGGGTGAGGCCATGGGCGAGCCGCCCTGCGGCGAGCTGATTCGCGAGGACGGCGGCGCGCAGCTCCGCTATCTCTGTCTGCGGCAGAGCGGACAGACGGGCGTGCTGGAAATTGGCGTGCAGGCAGGGCTGGTCGCCTACTGGCGGCTGTCCGGCGAGGAGAGGAGGGCGGCGGATGGAGAAGGAGGAGCGCTTGGAGCTGCGCAACGCGCGCTGCCTGGCGGCGGACTATCTGCGCCGCGCGCTGCGCCCGGGTGACACGGCGGTGGACGCGACGGTCGGCAACGGCGGGGACACGCTGGCGCTGTGCGAGCTGGTGGGCGAGACGGGCCATGTGATCGGCTTTGACGTGCAGGAGACGGCGCTTGAGCGCACGCGGGAGCGGCTTTTGCAGGCCGGTATGCTTGAACGCGCGCAGCTGCTGCTGTGCGGGCACGAGCGGCTGCGCGAGCATGTGTCCGCCGCACCGCAGGCGGTGGTCTTCAATCTCGGCTGGCTGCCCGGCGCGGCGCATACCGTGACGACGCGCACAGAGACGACGCTCGCGGCGGTATCCGCGGCGGCAGAGCTGGTGGCCCCGGGCGGCATCGTGACGGTGTGCATCTATCCCGGGCACGAGGAGGGGCAGCGGGAGCTGGCGGCGCTGCTTGACTGGGCGGCGGGGCTTGACGTGCGCATCTACAATGCGCTGCACCACAGGTTTCTGTGCGCACCCGCGCATGCGCCGCAGCTCATCGTGATCCAGAAGCTGCCGGGGGCATTACGATTCTGTTAATTTTTCCTCAACTTTGCTTTTTTACGCCTTTTTTTAGCAAAAGAGGAAGGAAATAAGGCGTAAAGTGTTGAAATCTGTAAATGGGATAAATTGTAATCTGTGGCGGCGCGCCTACGGGCGCTCCGCCCGGAATGAAGATGATTACGGAGGCGATAGTGGAATGAGCACCCTTCAGGATCTCAACTCGGTGCTCTCGCGCAAGCAGGCCATTCTCGGTGGGAATGCCGCTGGCGCTGAGCAACAGAAGAAGGACGGCAAGCTGACCGCGCGCGAGCGCGTGGCGATGCTGCTGGACGGCGGCAGCTTCGTGGAGCAGGGTATGCTCCTGGCGGATGCCGGCGTGGTGACGGGCTCGGGCACGGTGGACGGCCGCCCGGTGTTCGTCTTTGCGCAGGATTTCACGGTGATGGACGGCGCGATGGGCGCAAAGCAGGCCCAGAAGATCGTCAAGGTGCTGGAGCAGGCCCGCAGGACGGGCACGCCGGTTGTCGCCATGTGCGACAGCAACGGCGCGCGCGTGGGCGAGGGCGCTGCCGCGCTGGAGGCGTATGCCGATGTGTTCGCGCACATGGCGCGCCTGAGCGGCGTGACCCCGATGATTACGATGGTGCTGGGCCCGTGCGTGGGCGCGGCGGCGATGATGGCGGAGCTTTCCGACCTGGTGTTTGTCGCCAAGCCGGCGGGCGTGCTGCTGGTGGCCGGCCCGCAGGTGCTCGCCTCCACGATGGGCAAGAGCCTCACAGCGCAGGAGCTGGGCGGCGGCAAGGCCGCTGTGGAGAGCGGCGCGGCGCACTTTGCCTGCGAGACCGAGGAGGAGGCCTTCGCTGCGGTCAAGACCGTGCTGGGCATGCTCCCAGCGAACAACCTTGAGGATGCGCCCTTCTCCGTTGAGGAGGATATGAACCGGCTGGTCGAGGGCCTTTCCGCCGGCGCGGACGGCCGCGAGGTCATCGAGAAGCTGGCGGACAGCAGCTCGGTCGTCGAGCTGGGCAAGGGCTACACCGGCGCTGTGACGGCGCTTGGCAAGATGGCGGGCCGCACGGTGGCCTTTGCCTACACCGGCAAGGGCGATACCTGCGACAAGCGCATGAAGAAGCTCGCGCGCTTCGTCCGCTTCGCCGACTGCTACAACATCCCTGTGGTGTCGCTGATCGATTCCACGGGTCTTGAGCTGTTTGACACCGTCGATCGCCAGATGAGCGTGCTCAAGGCCGCCTCCGCGATGGTCTACGCCTACAGCGAGGCGACGACTGTCAAGATCGCGCTGGTGATCGGCAGCGCGGTCGGCGCGGCCTACGTCGCCATGGGCGGCAGCGCCAACGCCGACGCGACCTACGCGTGGCCGGGCGCGGTCATCAGCCCGCTGACGGGCGAGGCCGCCATTCAGGTTATGTGGAAGGACGAGATCAAAAAGACCACCGGCGATGCTGTCGCCGCGCGCGCTGAGCTGGCCGCGAAGTACGAGGCCGAGGTGGCCGACGGCGTGAACGCCGCGACGCAGGGCCTCATCGACGACGTGATCGACCCGGCCGACAGCCGCAAGACGATCATCGCCGCGCTGGAGCTGCTCTCCAGCAAGCGCGACTCCAACCCGCCCAAGAAGCACGGCAACATGCCGCTGTAATCAGGGGAGGAAACACTGATGTCTGGAATTTTAGCGAAACTGCAGTACGGCCTTTCCGTCGCGCTGGTGGGCATCGGCACGGTCTTCGTCGGGCTGGTCATCCTCATCGCCCTCATCAAGGTGATGGAGATGGTGATCCACGGCGCAACCGGCGGCAAGAAGGCCCCGGCTGCCGCGCCTGCGCCCGTTCCCGCCCCCGCCCCTGCGGTCGTGGAGGAGGAGCCGGAGCAGGATGACGACGAGCTCATCGCCGTCATCGCCGCCGCTGTCGCCATGGCGATGGAGGCCGCCGGCGAGGAGAACACGACGGGCTTTGTCGTGCGCTCCATCCGCCGCATCAACAACGCACCCGCTTGGAACCGCGCCGGCCGCGAGGAACAGGTTTACAGCCGTATGTAATCGGCCTTGAGACACATGCCGCTCTGAATGAGCGAAACGAGCGATTCAGAAGCGATTCAACAGAGAATCAAGCAGAGGAGGATTCTGACCATGCGTAATTTTGTCATCACCGTGAACGGAACCCAGTACGAGGTCGCCGTTGAGGAAGTTGAAGCGGGCGCCGCGCCCGTCGCCGCCGCTCCTGTCGCCGCTGCGCCGAAGGCTGCGCCCAAGGCCGCTGCCAAGCCCGCCGCCGCGCCGAAGGCCGCTGCCGTTGCGGGAGAGAAGGTCACCGCGCCGATGCCCGGCAATATCGTCGATGTGAAGGTGCAGGTCGGCGCGTCCGTGAAGAAGGGCGACGTGCTGGTCGTGCTCGAGGCCATGAAGATGGAGAACGAGATCATGGCGCCGCGCGACGCGAAGGTCGTGCAGGTGCTCGCCAGCAAGGGCTCCTCGGTCAACACGGGCGACGCGCTGGTCGTGCTCGAATAATACGCAAAGGGGTTAAGCGCTGTGAAAAAGATTCTGAGTGTGTTCCTCGGTCTGGCGCTGTGCTGCATGCTTGCGGCGCTGCCCGTTTGCGCCGAGGAAGCGGCCGCCCCTGCCCCGGGAGAGGGAAGCGGCTATGCGACGCTCGTCGCCGAGCCGGAATCCCTCATCCCCGTCTATGTGGATGAGGAGGCAGAGGGCGCCGAGGGCACGGTGGAGCAGGCCATGGCCGACTTCAGCGTGGGCGGCACGATCATGGGCCTTGTCAAGGACTCCGGCCTGTACGACATGGTGACCGGCAACTGGAAGAGCGGCGTGATGATCCTCATCGCCTTCCTGCTGCTGTATCTGGCGATCGTCAAGCAGTTTGAGCCGCTGCTGCTCATGCCCATCGCCTTCGGCATGCTGCTGACCAACCTGCCGCTGGCGGGCATCATGGACGAGCCGATTTACGAGATCATCTCCAATCCGACGTATCACGGCAAGGCCGGCGTGCCGATCTACAACGGCGACATGCTGGTGGGCTACCAGTACGTCAAGCAGAATGGCGGCCTGCTGTACTACCTGTATCAGGGCGTCAAGCTGGGCATCTTCCCGCCGCTCATCTTCATGGGCGTCGGCGCGATGACCGACTTCGGTCCGCTGATCGCCAACCCGATCTCCCTGCTGCTGGGCGCTGCCGCGCAGCTGGGCATCTTCCTGGCGTTCCTGCTGGCGCTGGTGCTGGGCTTCTCCCCGGCAGAGGCCGGCGCTATCGGCATCATCGGCGGCGCGGACGGCCCGACGGCCATCTACGTCACCACCAAGCTCGCCCCCGGTTTGCTGGGCCCGATTGCCATCGCCGCGTATTCGTACATGGCGCTGGTGCCGGTCATCCAGCCGCCGATCATGAAGGCGTTCACCAGCAAGAAGGATAGGCAGATTGTCATGGGCCAGCTGCGCCCGGTCTCCAAGACCGAGAAGATCGTCTTCCCGATCATCGTGACCGTGCTCGTGTCCCTGCTGCTCCCGAGCGCCGCGCCGCTCATCGGCTCGCTGATGCTGGGCAACCTGTTCAAGGAGTCCGGCGTGACCGAGCGCCTCTCCAAGACGGCGCAGAACGAGCTGATGAACATCGTCACCATCTTCCTGGGCGTGACCGTCGGCGCGACGGCCAAGGCCGAGACCTTCCTGCAGCTGCGCACGCTGATGATCATCGCGATGGGCATCTTCGCCTTCGGCGGCGGCACCCTCGGCGGCGTGCTGCTGGGCAACCTGATGTGCAAGCTCTCCGGCGGCAAAATCAACCCGCTCATCGGTTCTGCGGGCGTCTCCGCCGTGCCGATGGCTGCGCGCGTCTCCCAGAAGGTCGGCCAGCAGGAGAACCCGAGCAACTTCCTGCTGATGCACGCCATGGGCCCGAACGTGGCCGGCGTCATCGGCTCCGCGGTTGCGGCGGGCGTGTTCATCTCGATGTTCGGCTGATGGTTTCCTGAGTCTTTGCCCCCTCGCGGCGCTTTGCCGCGGGGGAGGCTCCTCCGCCGTGCGGCGGAACATAGAAACAGAAGGAGGAAATGGAGATTATGGGAAAGGTGCTTATCACCGATACCATTCTGCGCGACGCGCATCAGTCTCAGGCGGCCACCCGTATGCGCCTTGACGAGATGCTCCCCGTCGCCGACAAGCTCGACAAGGTCGGCTACTATTCTCTGGAGTGCTGGGGCGGCGCGACGTTTGACAGCTGCATGCGCTTCCTGAACGAGGATCCGTGGGAGAGGCTGCGCCAGCTTCGCAAGGCCATGCCCAACACCAAGCTGCAGATGCTCTTCCGCGGCCAGAACATCCTCGGCTACAAGCACTACGCCGACGACGTGGTGGACGCCTTCGTCAAGAAGTCCATCGAGAACGGCATCGACATCATCCGCATCTTCGACGCGCTCAACGACATGCGCAACCTCGAGCAGGCGGTCAAGTCCACCAAGAAGTACGGCGGCATCTGCGAAATCGCCATCAGCTACACGATCAGCCCGGTGCACACGGAGGAGTATTTCGTCAAGCTGGCCAAGAAGATCGAGCAGATGGGCGCGGATTCCATCTGCATCAAGGACATGGCGAACCTGCTGCTGCCCTACGACGCCTACAGCCTCGTCAAGAAGCTCAAGGCGAACACCAAGCTGCCGATTCACCTGCACACGCACAACACCGCCGGTACCGGTGCGATGACCATCCTCAAGGCCATCGAGGCGGGCTGCGACATCGTGGATACCGCGCTGTCCCCGCTGGCCGAGGGCACGGCCCAGCCGGCGACGGAGTCCCTGTGCGCTGCGCTCAAGGGCACGGAGTACGACCCGGGCCTTGATACCGAGCTGATGAGCGAGTGCGCCGTGCACTTCCGCAAGGTCGCCGACCGCCTGCAGAAGGACGGCTGGCTCGACCCGGGCAAGGTGCTGCGCGTGGACGCGAACACCCTCAAGTATCAGGTGCCGGGCGGCATGCTCTCCAACATGATCGGCCAGCTCAAGCAGTTCAACGCGATGGACAAGTACTACGACGTGCTGGCGGAGATCCCGCGCGTGCGCGAGGACTTTGGCTATCCGCCGCTGGTGACGCCGACCTCCCAGATCGTCGGCACGCAGGCCGTCATGAACGTGCTCTTCGGCCGCTACAAGACGTTCCCGAACGAGTCCAAGGGCCTGCTGCGCGGCGAGTACGGCCGCCTGCCGGGCAAGGTCAACGAGGAAGTGCGCAAGATGGCCATCGGCAACGACAAGGTCATCACCTGCCGCCCCGCCGACCTGCTCAAGCCGGAGATGGACAAGTATCGCGAGGAGATCCGCGACTACTACGAGCAGGAGGAGGACGTGCTGTCCTACGCGCTGTTCCCGAAGGTCGCGCCGAAGTTCTTCGAGTACCGTCAGGCGCAGAAGCTCAAGATCGACTCGACCATGCTCAACAGCGAGAACAAGACCATGCCGGTTTGATGATTGCAAACGGGGAGCTGCCGCAACGCGCGGCGGCTCCTTTTCTATGAAGAATCACCGCATCGGGATCACGATGGCAAACCCGTCACTTGACAGCCCCGTTTGTGAAAGCGTATCATCGAAAAACGTCGGAGGCAGCGTGGCTTCCGGCATGGAAGAGGGGATTGTATGGAGTTTGACATCCGGACCGAGCGCCCGCAGGACAGGACTGCTGCTGAAGCGCTGACGCGCGATGCGTTTTTCAACGTGCATGTGCCGGGCTGCTGTGAGCACTATATCCTGCATGTGATGCGGGACTGCGACGCCTTTGTGCCGGAGCTGGCGCTCTGCGCGTGGCACGGGGACGAGCTGGTCGGCTGTGCGTATCAAACGCTGGCTGTCATAGTTGACGATGGCGGCGGACATCATCCGGTGCTTTGTCTGGGC
>JALFHA010000062.1 GCA_022776785.1 Clostridiales bacterium
CCAGCTCGTCGGCGAGGATGACGTCGGGCGCAAAGGCCTCGATGGCCGGGAGAATTGAGCCGATGACGCCCTCCGCCTCGCCCAGAAAGACGAGCGGCAGGTTGGCGAGGAAGTCCCCGCCGCCCTCCACGGGCCCCTTGGCTGCGACGGCGGGCATCGGGTGGAAGACGGCGCCCGTGCCCTCGACGGCAGCGCGGTAGCGCTCGGGCGCGAAATAAGCGACGCTGACGCCCTTTTCGGTCAGCGCCTGAACCATCGGCAGCGAGGCGAGCACATGCCCGGTTGCGCCGACGGGGATATAGACGGCTTTCATGGCGGGAATCCTTTCCAACTGACGTACAGAAAGTTTAGAGATTACTGCCTATATTCTATATGACGTACCGGAAAAAGTCAACAAAAAACAGGCGGTTTTTCCGCCTGTATGCTGTGGGAATGGGTCTTTGCGCGGCGGCGCGGGGCTCAGCTGCGCCGGAAGGCTGCCTCGAGCGGGCCGCGTTCGCCGACATATACCGGCAGCGCGCTCTGCTCGAGCACCGCGTCGCCCGCGAGCAGACGGGTGCTCAGCGTCAGCACGCAGGGGGCGTCGGGCAGCTCGGCTTCCAACAGCCCCTGCCTGCCGCCCTCCCCGGAGCAGGGCAGCTCCAGACGCACGAGCGGCGTGCCCGCCTCATCCTCAAGCACGGCAAGCGCGCGCAGCGGCGCGTCGGGCAGCTGCTCCGGCAGGAATGCGCACACCGTCGCGCTGAAATGCGAGCGCGTCCACCACGCGCCGCGCAGCGGCAGCACGCTCACATGCACGGGGGCGAGCGCCGTGCGCAGCGCCTCCTGAGCGTCCGGGCCTTTCAGCGCGTCCGCGCCGCACAGCGGCCCGGTCAGCCGCCCCTGACGCGCGGCCTCGGCGCACAGGCGAAGCTCTACGGCGCTGAGCCATTGCAGCACGTCCTGCGTGCCCGGCGCGTCCGCATCGACGGGGAAGCCCGCGGCCTCCTCGAGCAGCTCGTCGGGGGAGGCGCCGATGCGCGGACTGCGCCGCATCCCCGGCATCGCGCACAGCCGCCACGCGCCAAGCGCCGCAGCGCTGTGCTCCTCCCATGCGGGCACGGGTGCGGGGCAGACGCACGCAAAGCGCGCAATCCGCTCGCGCTCGCCCTGCGGCAGGGAGCCCGTGTGCAGCGCGGCGATGCCCGCGCGCGTCAGTGCCTGATACAGCAGATCCGGCCCGGCCTCGGGCAGCGCCGCGGCGGTGACGCCCAGCTCGCGCAGCCGGGCGGCAAGCGCATCCGGCGGGGAAAACACATCGCTGCGCGTCAGCGGCACATAAAAGCGCGGCGCGTCCCCGGGGCAGCCCGTCATCAGCACGAGTTCGTCGCAGCGGACGCAGGTGCGGCGCGGCTGAGGCGGCTCGGGCGGCCTGCGCAGCAGCGTGAAGCGGTGCTTTTCCCCGCGCGGCAGCGGCGGCAGTCTGCGCAGCAGCGTCACGCGCAGCGACGACGCGGGGTAGAGCCTGCCCGGCACAAAGGGCTCGTCCGGCATGTCAAGCGTCACAAAGACCTCCCGCGTTTCGCCCGCGCGCATGTCAAGCGCCGTCTCCCGCGCTGCGGGCGGCTCATCCGCGGCTTCTGCGGCCTGCGCGGGGCAGGGCAGCACGCGCAGCAGGATTTCGCCCGCCGTCTCGGCGCGCACGAGGGCGCGCAGCGTCAGCGTCCGTGCCCGCGCGTCGGGCAGCACGTTCACGCGGACGAGCCGCGCCGTCTGCCCCACCCGCAGCACCGGCGTGCCGCACACGCCCGCCGGGCGCGCGTCGTCAAAGCGCAGCGTCAGCGTCTGCCGCCGCCTGCTGTGCAATGCGTCGGTCAGCTCGAGCGTCAGCGGGCTGTTTTCAAAGCGCGCGACGCGCTCCCCATCAAGAAGCACCTCGCCCCTGCCCGCAAGCAGGCCGAAGTCGAGCCGCGCGTGCGTGCCGCCCATGCGCTCAAGCGGCAGCGCGCAGTGCAGCGCCGCGCCCGCGCCCACATCCTCAGGCAGCAGCGCGGGCACGGCAAAGGGCGCGCTCTCCCTGGCGTCCGCCTCCCGCGGGGCGCAGGGCGGCGGCAGGCCGGGACGCGCGGACGGCTCATCGCCGATCAGGTCGCCGAAGGCCGCCAGCTCCTTCGCGCCGGGCAGCGCAAAGCGCGCTCCCCCCGCGCGGGGCAGCAGGCGGTCGGGCAGCGCGTCGGCGGTCAGCGTAAAGCGGGTCAGCGGCAGGATCATGCCTGCTCCCGCCGGGCGCGCAGATATTCGTTGGCCATCAGCAGGCCGCAGATGGTCTTGCCGTCGCGCAGCTCCCCGCGCATGACCATCGCCACCGCCTCGTCAAGCGGCAGGCGCACAAGGCCCAGAAACTCGTCCTCGTCCGGGTGCGTATCCCCCTGCGAAAGCCCCTGCGCCAGATAGATGGCGATCTTTTCCGTGCAGAAGCCCGGCGTCGTCAGCAGGCTGGTCAGCAGCGTCATGCGCTCGGCGCGCAGGCCCGTCTCCTCGCGCAGCTCGCGCACGGCGCAGTCAAGCGGGTCCTCGCCGACGCTGTCCAGCTTCCCGGCGGGGATCTCCAGCGTCATCCTGTCCACCGCGACGCGGTGCTGGCGCACCAGCAGCGTCGTGCCGTCCTCAAACACCGGCACAACCGCCGCCGCGCCCTTGTGCACCACGATCTCCCGCAGCGCCTCGCGCCCGTTGGGGCAGGTGACGGTCCATCTCTCCACGTGCAGGATCTTGCCGTCGTAAATCGTCTCGCTCGATACGGGAACCTCCTGCAGGCTGCTCATGTCGTCCATGTATCTCTCTCCTTTTGTCGTCGCGCGCGGGAGCCCCCTGCGCCCGGCACAGTTGATTCTAAAGCAAAATATTCGGGGTCTTCGGGAAGAATCCCTGCCTGAAAACCGTCATATCCATGAGAAAGCTGTGAGGAGAAATGCCAAAACCTGCCCCGTGGTTGACAGGCGGCGGCGGAAGAATTACAATGGACACAGCGTTTCCGGGCGCATGGCGTCGAATCCTGTCGCCGCGCGGCCCTTGGATGGCCAGAAAAAGGAGGGTATCCGAATGTTGAAGAGAATCATCAGCCGTCTGCTGGCGGCGGTGCTCTGCGCCACGCTGGCGCTGAGCGCCCCTGCGGCGGCGCTGGCTGACGTGGCCATGGTGTCGGCGGAGGGCGTGAGCGCGCAGGCCGTCGTCACCCTGGGCGACGGCTCGCAGACGGCCATTCCCGTGGATGCCGTCGTCACCTCGCTGGGGGAGACGGTGTTCTGGATTGACAGCGAGTGGCTCAGCGAGGATGTCGCCGCGGCGCTCGCTTCGGGCGTGATCGAGCTGTGGGATATGAGCGGCAATCTGCTCGCGCAGTTCGCCATGACGCCCGATGCGGTGACGGGTCTGCCCGCCGTGCTGACCGGCACGTATGTCGAGGGCAGCGGGATGGCCGGCATGATGTCGGCCATGTATGTCATGGTGACGCCCGCCGCCGCGCCGATGAGCCCGGAGGAGGCCGACGCCGTGCTGTCGGCCTATGGCTTTGCGACGCCTGCGCCGCAGGAGCCGGAGCAGCCGAGTGAGCCGGAGCAGCCGGTGGAGCCGGAGCAGCCGGTGGAGCCGGAGCAGCCGAGTGAGCCGGAGCAGCCGGAGGTGCCGGTGGAGCCGGAGCAGCCGGAGGTGCCGGTGGAGCCGGAGCAGCCGGAGGTGCCGGTGGAGCCGGAGCAGCCGAGTGAGCCGGAGCAGCCGGTAGAGCCGGAGCAGCCGAGTGAGCCGGAGCAGCCGGTGGAGCCGGAGCAGCCGAGTGAGCCGGAGCAGCCGGTGGAGCCGGAGCAGCCGAGTGAGCCGGAGCAGCCGAGTGAGCCGGAAGTGCCGGTGGAGCCGGAGCAGCCGGCCGAGCCGGAGCTGCCGGAGCAGCAGCCCGTTCAGATGCCCCACTATGCGGCGGTCATCGAGGAGGGCGTGAGCCTCATCAATCTGGCGACGGGCGAGGCCGTGCTGCCCGCGGCGGCAGGCGAGCTGCTGTTTGTCACGGAATACACATGGGATAACAATGGCACGCTGTGGTACAAGGTCGTCGATTACCGGACGATGATGGAGGGCTAT
>JALFHA010000069.1 GCA_022776785.1 Clostridiales bacterium
CCGCGGCTGCGCAGCGTCCTGTGGAAATAGTTGAGGGATTCCTCGTCATCGAAATTGACCGAATCGATCAGCTGCTCCATCGCCGGTCCGGAGACGACATACACGCCGTCCTCGATGTCGATGACAAACGGCGCCTGCGGCCCTTCCTCCACCTCGGGCTCTTCCTCAAAGACCGTCGTCTCCGGCAGCGTCGGCAGGATGCGCACAATCGCGCCCATCAGCTCGTCAAAGCCCGCGCCTGTCGCCGCGCTGACGGGATAGACCTCGATATCCGTGCCGCGCAGGTGCGCGCGCAGGCGCTCAAGGTTCTCCGCCGCGCCGGGCAGATCCATCTTGTTGGCGGCGACAATCTGCGTGCGCTCGGCCAACCCGCCATAGGCGGCCAGCTCGTCGCAGATCTGCTCGAAGTCCTCCACGGGGTCGCGTCCCTCGCTGCCCGCGATATCGACCACATGCACCAGCATCCGCGTGCGCTCGACGTGGCGCAGGAAGCGGATGCCCAGCCCCACGCCATCGCTCGCGCCCTCGACAATGCCGGGGATGTCCGCCATCACGAAGTCCATGCCGTACTTGCGGCAGATGCCCAGATTCGGCGCGAGGGTGGTGAAGTGGTAGTTAGCAATCTTCGGCCTCGCCGCCGTGACGACGGAGAGGATCGTGCTCTTGCCCACGTTCGGGTAGCCGACCAGCCCCACGTCCGCGATGGACTTGAGCTCCAGCTCGAACTCCACGATGTCGCACTTCTGCCCGGGCTTGGCAAAATTCGGCGCCTGCCGGGTCGGCGTGGCGAAGTGCGCATTGCCCCAGCCGCCGCGCCCGCCCTTGAGCAGGATGTGCGTCTTGCCCGGCTCGTGCATATCGGCCACAAGCCGCCCGTCCGACGTGCGGCGCACCACCGTGCCCACGGGCACCTTGATGACGAGATCCTTGCCGCTCTTGCCGCGGCAGAGCGCGGAAGCGCCGTTCTCGCCGTTCTCCGCTGTGAACTTGCGCTTGTAGCGGAAGTCCATGAGCGTGTGCATATTCACGTCGGCCAGCAGCACGATGTCGCCGCCGTTGCCGCCGTCGCCGCCGTCCGGGCCGCCGTTCTGAACAAACTTCTCGCGATGGAACGCAACCGCGCCGTTGCCGCCGTTGCCCGCCTTCGCGGTAATCTTTACCTGATCGACAAACATATTCTCTCTCCTGCGGCCCGTGGCCGCTCCCGCTTCCGACTGACTTTGCGTTTTCCCGGCCCCTGCCTTTAAGACCGGCCGCGTCTGACAATTATACCCTGCTTTATTTCCCGCCGTCAAGGGCTCTACAGCAGACAATTTCCCAAACCGCGTAAAAAAATGCAAAGAATCGCTTGCTTTTTCTTGCCTCCTGTGCTATCATACATAACTGGCACATCCTTGTTCTGCATGAGACATTGCAGAGCCAGAGTCCAAAAGGAGGTGAAAGGATCATGAATAAGTACGAACTGATCTACATCATCGATACCGCCGTCGAGGAGGCTGCCCGCAAGGAGCTCATCGAGAAGTTCAACGGTATCATCGCCGCCAACGGCGGCGAGGTGGTCAAGGTGGAGGAGTGGGGCAAGCGCCGTCTGGCCTATGCCATCAACTACAAGACCGAGGGCTACTACGTCTATGTGGCTTTCAACGGCAGCGCTGAGCTGCCCAAGGAGCTCTCCCGTAATCTCGGCATCAATGAGAACGTCATCCGTTCCCAGATCGTCAAGCTGCTGGAGAAGAAGAGCAGCGTCAAGCCCCGTCCCGTGCGCGTTGCGCCCGTGGCCGAGGAGGTGCCCGCGGCCGAGGCCGCTCCGGTCAGCGCCGAGTAATCCGGCGCAGGCGATTCGGTAACGATTTGAATTGGAAGCAAGAGGAAAACAGAGCTTATGAATAAGGTATATTTGATTGGCAATCTGACCCGTGACCCGGAAATGCGCTCCACCTCGACCGGCATCCCCGTGTGCAACTTCAGCATCGCGGTCAACCGCCGCAAGCGGGCCGACGGTCAGCAGGAGACGGACTTCTTCAACATCGTCGCGTGGCGTCAGCTCGCCGAGCTCTGCAGCCGCTATCTGGTCAAGGGCCGCAAGGTCGCCGTCGCCGGTTCCATCCAGACCCGCACCTATGAGGCGCAGGATGGCTCCAAGCGCTCTGCGTTTGACATCGTGGCCGACGACGTGGAATTCCTGAGCCCCGCTCAGGGCAGCGCTTCCTCCGGCGAGTATCATGCGCCCGCCGCTCCCGCCCCCCGCGCGCAGGCTCCTGCGTATGGCAGCAGCGCCCCCGCCTATGGCGGTGCGCCGGCCGACGCGGGCTTCACGCAGGTGCAGGTGGACGACGACGAGCTTCCCTTCTGAATCAAGCATTGTCCGGGAAAATGAGAAAACGCCGGCATGACCGGCCATGAAAGGAGAGCATCCCATGTCTGAAGATCGTGGAGCACGCCGCCCGCGCAGCCGCAAGCCGCGCCGCAAGGTTTGTGCTTTCTGTGTGGACAAGATCGAGTACATCGATTACAAGGAGTTCCGTGATGTGAACTCCCGTATGCGCCGCAACATCAACGAGCGCGGCAAGATCATGCCCCGCCGTATGAGCGGCAACTGCGCCAAGCATCAGCGTCAGCTGTCTGAGGCCATCAAGCGCGCCCGTGCCATCGCGCTGCTGCCCTACACCGCTGAGTAAGAAGCAGAAACGCACAGCTTTCGCCCCCTCGTTCATTCGAGGGGGCTTTTTTTGCAGTTGTCCGGCCGGTTTATACTGTTCTGCATTTCAATCATTGTTTCGCAAAGCTCACCGTCAGGTATCGCTACGCTCCCTGACTACTGTTGATACTATTTTGCGGCTAAAATCTAGCTTTGCAGAATCAGCCCCCGTTTCAATCGTAGGATGCTTCGCATCCTGCTCTGAAACTGCTTTTTCTTTTGAACAATAAGGGAACATTGGGCTGCCGACCC